>JAEWRS010000234.1 GCA_023398855.1 Bacillota bacterium | reverse complement strand
GATAAACGGTATGATTCATTTTGCAATTTCTCCTTAATTGATTCACCAAGAATACCAGCCATCAGCAATTGGTGTTTATCCCCATTATAAAACAGCTTCACTGACATCTGCTGTCAGTGAAGCGATTAATGTTGATAATATTCCATTAATTCCATTGCAACAGCGGCAAGTCTTTCCTTTACGCTCTGCGGCTCAATTATCTGAATGGATTTACCATAGGATAGAAGAAAATAAGGGACATAAATACGAATTGTGCTTTCCTCAAATAAAAAGATGGCTTGATTTGATGTCCGCTCTTTTAAATGATGTCCCAAAAACCAATGCAGGCATAATTCATCCAAAGCCTCTGACCTGCCTTCGATAATTAAAGAAACCAAACCAGTCTTACCACCTAAATCTGGCAACAGGTTTTTCATAAAGAATTCGCGTGGGGAAAAAGCTTTGGGACGGCTAAATATGATTTGAGTACCCTTGATCCGTAAAATCCGGTCTGCCCGAAAGCTACGTATTTCATTCCTTAAGTGACAATATGCAACAGTATACCATTTGTTGTTCCAATAAACCATTCCATAGGGATCTATCATTCTGTTCTTTGTCTGCTCTTCACGGCTTGTTCGATAATCAATTTCCACAGAGAGTTCCTTTTCTACCGCCTGCTCCAATTCCACCAATATAGGTGGAATGGAAGGCTTTACCGCGGGATTAATAACTTCAAATCCGGCTAAATGATGGTTAAGTATACTTTCCTGTTCCTCATTCGAATACATTTTTAACTTTGCAGTGGCATTGCCTAATGCCTCACTGGAAGGGTAGCCGGCTTCTTTTGCAAAAACAGCCGCATGAAGGAGTGCTTTTTTTTCTTCCATATCAAACACCAACGGTGCCCTGATAAAATGATTCAGCAGGCTGTACCCGCCATTATGACCTGGATCAGATATGATTGGCACTCCACTGGCACATAAAGCATCCATATGCCGGTAAACGGTTCTTATACTGATTTCTAACTTTTGGGATATTTGTTTTGCAGTCATTTTAACGCCGGAATTCAGCAGCCACAGGATTGCCAGCATATTATCGTTTTTCCCCATAATGTAACCCCCTTCCCAAGGCTCTGATTCTATTGAGCAAAAATATAGGTGACATTCATTGCAGTAATTTCCTTAAGCTGCTCTTTGGAAAAAGCCTGATCAGTAACCAGATAATCCATTTGAGACAGATGTGCAACCGTTAACAGTGCGTTTTTCCCATATTTGCTGCTGTCCAGCATCAGAATGATTTCATCCCCACATTCCAGGGCTGTCTTTTGGAACGCAACATCATCATCGTAATATCCGGTTATGATCATTTCTCCATTGATTGCTGCGCCGCTTAAGAATGCTTTGTGAACGTGTACCTCCTGCATCATCTTCGTCGTCTGATAGCCATGTGTGGCGTGCTCCTGGGGACTTACCCAGCCTCCTAAAAAATACAGTCTCTGGCAAAAGCCTCCGGAGTTAAACAGGGAAGCAACTTCAAAGGAATTGGTGATCACAACAAGCGTTTTCAGTAACTCTGGATCCTGTACCAATACTTTTGCCAGCTCCAGATTGGTGGTGCAGTTTTCCATTAAAATAGCATCACCCTTTTCTATTAGTTTTGCGGCTGCTGTGGCAATGATTATCTTTTGTTCCACATGCTCTTTGGCACGTAAGTCAAACGGTATCTCGCTTACCGTATTGGCCAGGGCCACTCCGCCATGTACTTTAATGATCAAGCCCTCTTCCGCTAAGGCATCCAGATCTTTACGCATAGTTTCGGTAGAAACATCGGTTGCTTCGGCTAACTGCTGCGTAGAACTGATGGGAACCTGCGAAAGCAAGTCCAATATTTTTTCTCTGCGTAATTGTAATTTATTTGCCATATTTAGAATCCTTTCAGAACTTGTTATATTACCATAATATCAATGGTATTTTCCAATGTCAATTCAAATACAGGAGAATGATGCAGTTTTCAGCATAAAAACAATTTTTTATTACATATTCCTATAAAATATTGCAAAAAATCAATTTTTATGTTGACTCAGTAACAGGAAAGTGGTAATGTAACAATATAAATATTGTAAATAACCATATTTTTGTTGGTATTATTGTTTATATCCAACATTTTGTATAGTCAGAAAGGAAAAAACCATGAATTCACCAAAGCCCTATCTTTACACAGACAATAACTTAAATACTATGGAGGATTATGCACAATCCATCCTGCGATTGAAACGGCCGGAGCATCCCGTTGATGTTGTGTTGGATACTGATCCCTATAATGAGGTGGATGACCAGTTTGCTCTCGCGTATTTACTGCAATGGCAAGACCGGCTGAGGCTAAAGGGAATTTACGCCGCGCCGTTTTTTAATCATCATTCAAAAAGTCCGGCCGATGGCATGGAGAAGAGCTATGAGGAGGTTTTCCATGTACTTTCCATGCTCAACAGACAGGAATTTGCTTCCATGGTTTACAAAGGTTCACCAGGCTTTTTACAAGACGAGAAATCACCGATTAAATCACCGGCAACCGAAGCCTTGTATCAATTAGCCATGCAATATTCGCCAGATCAGCCGCTCTATGTGATTGGAATTGCCGCCTGTACCAATATTGCTTCGACAATTTTGCTTCACCCGGATATCAAGGACCGTATTTTTGTAGTATGGCTGGGAGGCATGAGCTTTGAATGGCACGACAACGCTTCCTTTAACGCAGGACAGGATGTTGCAGCAGCACGTGTGCTGCTGGGAAGCGGCGTTCCATTGGTACTGCTTCCCGGCCGCGGGGTGCTGGACCATTTTACCACCACTGGACCTGAAATGGAATACTGGCTGCGAGGTAAAAATGCTTTTTGCGATTACATAGTGGACAAAACTGCCAGGGAAGCTGCCATATGCGGTTCCCAGCAATGCTGGAGCCGTCCCATTTCTGATGTTGCTGCAGTTGGCTGGCTTTTGGGTCAAAACTTTATGCTGGATCGTCTGGAGCACAGCCCGATCATGCAGTATGACAACTTTTACAGCACCGATAAACGCCACCTTTTTATTCGGTATGTATACAGTATTAACAGGGATAAACTGATGAGCGACTTATTTGAGAAGCTTTCACTTTATGAATAGCCTTAAAAAGGTGAAAGGAGAATGTGATGATGCAACACGATGCAGCGCAGCAATACATAGCAAGAACCAGCCACCCCTTAAAAGGAAGAAGTAAAAAAACCTTTCGTATCGTAGAACCTTACCTGTACCTTTTACCGGCCTTTAGCATGCTGATTTTGTTTACATACTATCCCTTTGTCCAAAACGCTGTACTAAGTTTTTTTACTGTCAACAAATTCCGGGAGATCAAAGAGTTTGCCGGTTTCGGCAATTATGTGCGGGTGCTGACCGACAGAAAATTTTTGCAGGCCATTGGAAATACCTTTATCTATGTCCTTACAACGGTACCCGTCAGCATTGTAATCGGATTTGCACTGGCATTACTGGCGCGGACCCATCACAAGTTGTCTATCGCATACGAAGCATTGTTTGCTTTGTCCATGGCTGTGTCGGCTTCTGTCATTGCCATGATTTTCCAACTGGCCTACAACCCGTCCCTGGGGATTATTAATAAGCTGTCCGGCATTCCAGTATCGTGGCTGACAAATGCCCAAACAGCGTTATTATCCTTAATCCTGATCCAGATCTGGTCCAATATCGGATATAATTTTATCTTTCTCTTTTCCGCTCTAAGGGGAATTGGGGATGAAGTATTGGAAAGTGCACAGATGGATGGAGCGGTGGGAAGAAGAATGCTGAGCAAGATACTGATTCCACTGGTTTCCCCTACGCTTCTGTTCCTGCTGGTAAAAGATATTGCTTATGCCATGACCACTGCAAGCCTTACATTGATTCTGACTACCAATAACGGTGCAACAGGTCAGCCCGGGGGAGCAACGGAAACCGTGATGTCTTACATTTACGGGAAAGCAATTATCGGAACAAATTACAATGCGGCCTTCGCCGCCACAATGGTTGGTTTTATATTGTCCGCAATTTTAATGGCATTCAGTTTGATTTTAGACAAAAAGAAGGTAAGCTATGACTAACAAAAGCAGAGCTAAAATAATAAAAAGGTACCGGAAAAAGGAAATAAAAAATGGTTTATACCAGTTGTTTTGCCTGGTCTTGGGTTTTTTACTAATGACTCCCTTAATTTATGCTGTCAGTATCTCCTTCATGCGCTCCGATGAGATTTTGACAAAGGAAATTCACTTTTTTCCTGATACGATCTATTGGGGCAATTACGTGATTGCTTTGAAACAGACAAATATCTTCCGGTTTATGTTTAATTCGTTTATTGTTGCCTTTGTATCCAGTGTTGTGCGTATTGTAACTGCCAGCATGGCCGCATTCTCTTTTGCTTTCTTTGACTATAAGGGTAAAAAGCTCCTGTTTTATCTTGTGGTTGGCAGCATGATTATTCCGGCTGATGTGTTGGTCGTACAAAACTACTTTACAACCGCACAATTGGGGCTGATTAACACTTATATTGGCATGATGGTTGTTTTCTTCGTGTCCGCTATGAATATTTTCGTCATGCGCCAGCATTTTCTGACCTACTCAAAATCCCTGCGGGAAGCAGCACTGGTGGACGGCTGCGGCAACTTTACATTCTATGCCAGGATTCTGCTTCCATCCAGCACTCCTGTTATTGCAACAGTTTTCATTTCTTCCTTTGTGGGTGTGTGGAATACCTACCTGTGGCCTCTCCTTGTTACGAATGTCAATGACATGCGTACCGCACAGGTGGCTATCACCATGTTAAATATTAATGAAGGCAGTTCCTACGGATATGGGACAATCATGGCAGCGGCCGTGATGATTCTGATTCCATCCATCCTGGTTTTTCTCCTGTTTCAAAAGAAAATTGTCGGCGGAATGATGACCGGCGCGGTCAAAGGATAATGCCGGATATTCCGGGTTTTATCATACATCACATTAAAAAGGAGATTTTACGATGAAAAAAACGTGGAAAAAGCCTTTCTCAGTACTCATGACGCTTGCATTTTGTTCGGTCCTGGTTGCTTGCGGCAGTACTGGGAAAAACCCACCGGACTTAAGCTCAGCCGGTACTGGTGCTGATCCGAAACCAAACGCCTCTGAAAGTCCCGTTGAAGTTGTGTTCTGGCATTCTTTCGGTGGAGCGACGGGAGAAGCACTGCAGTCTATCATTGATACTTACAATGAAACACGCGGTGCTGAGAAAGCAATTAAAGTGTCCCTTGTTTATCAGGGATATGAAGGTACTGACAAGGTACTGCTGGCCTATCAGACCAAGGATACTGCAAACGCCCCTGATATTAATGTCGGTCTCACCTCGGTCATTCCGTCCATGATGGAGCTGGACTGGAGCGCGGACATTGATAAGTACTTAAACGATCCTGCATCAGAGATATCTGCGTCTACCTTCCCCGAAGCAATGCAGCGTATGTGCAGCTACGAGGGAAAAATGGCTGCCATTCCCTTTGCAAACTCTATTCCGCTTTTGTATTATAATGCTGATGCCTTAAAAGAAGCCGGGCTAGATAGCCCACCTGGAACATTGGATGAGTTGACTGAATACACGAAAGCACTTACACAGAAAGATCATGCCGGCAATGTGACCCGTTATGGCTTAAATGTTCAGATCCGCCGCTACCAAATGGTACAGTTTGTGGTCAGCCAGAGCCTGGACAGCTTTTTTGGGGATAATGAAGGCGGCCGCACTGCGCCCATGACAAAAATTGTGGCCGGCGAAGACGGTACCATGAAAAACTTCCTTGAAAAATGGCAGAAGGTTATTGATACCGGCGGCTATAAATATGTAGAGGACAACATGAACGAGGAGTTTGCCCAGGGCCTGTCTGCCATGCTGATCATGTCTTCCTCCCGTCTGGGGACCATCAAGGAGCTGGTAGGAGATTCCTTTGACTTTCAGACTGCGTTTCTGCCCAGGGTAAATGCAGGGGACAACGGTGGTGCTGCAATTGGCGGGAGCTGCCTGAATTTGTTCAACCTGGGAAGCCAGGCCCGTGTTGATGCCGCATGGGATGTGGTACAATATTGTCTGCTGCCTGAAAACCAGATGAAATTTTCCCAGGCTTCCGGCTATATCCCTGTTAATTATGCTGCCTTCGAGCTGCCGGAAATGATAACATACTACGAGGAAAATCCCCAATACAAAGTAGCCCTTGACGAAATGCTTGCAGCCAATCCCAATGCGCAGGAGCCGCTGGATTTGGTATATAATGATGTACAGAAGGTGATCACGGATACCATGCTGGAATTCTGCGAGGGCAAACGGTCTGTTGACGATACGGTAGAAAAGATCACTGGGGACTGTAATACGCTTCTGGATGAATACCACGCAGCAAACTAACAGCAACAAATAAATACGATTCCAGTGAGACGGCAGATTCCCCTTACCGTCTCATCGGATTTTTCATGAGGAGGATAACCTATGCAGAATATCCGTCTTGTTGTTACCGATTTAGATGGGACACTTCTTGGTCCGGATACTTCTATTTCCAAGGAGGCAGTGCAAACCATCGGGGAGCTTGCCGAAAAAAATATCCTGTTTACTTTTATCACCGGCCGCCCTTATTATGCGGTTGAGCGTTTTGCAAAAAAGCTTGTGATTTCGGCGCCCATGGTCACCTGCAATGGCGCAGTGCTACGTAACAGGGAAGAAGTATTGTACCGCCGCTCTTTTCCTTTGGATAACCTGGAAAAGCTGGTGCGTGCTGCAGTTCTAAAAGGGTTTACGGTATTGATGTTTCAATATGATACGGAATATAGCTTTTCGGAGACCCAGTGGACCCGCAAACGAAAGGATACAGGGCTTGCTATGCCCATTAAGGATGCTACTGCCATTGACTGGGCTGCTGAAACGGCTGACAAGCTGAATATCATTGGTGAACCAGGGAAAACAACGTTTGATTCATTGCTAGGTCTGGTGAAGGAAGTGAAGGACTTTTATTCCGTAACTATATATGGCAGCCTTGGATGTGAAATTGTGGCAAAAGGCATAAATAAAGCCGTGGCACTGCAGGATTTATGCAGTCTATTGGACATAAGGATAAATCATGTGCTGGCAATCGGCGACAATGAGAATGATAGAGAAATGCTGGCAGCGGCCGGCGTTGGAGCCGCAGTACACAATGCCGTCCCAACTGCCAAAAGTGCCGCCGATTATCTTTGTTCGCTTCCATATACAGAGGGGGTTGTTGAAGCAATTCGCACAATAGCACTCCAGGACAAAGACTATATGAGAAAAAGGAGTGATTGAATGGTTCTGGCAACTTCTACAAATATTTATTGCGAACAGCATAATGCACCGGATATTCCCATGGAACAGAGCATTCGTGCGTGTGCCTCAGCTGGTTATAGAGCACTTGATTTTGGGTTTGTGGAACTGGCGAAACAGCCTGAGAGACTGTTGTGCGATGACTGGAAACAGGGAATTTTATACTACAGGGAATTAGCGGAAAAATTACAAGTACGTTTTGTCCAGGCACATGCAACACTGTATGATTTTTGCAATCCATTACCCAGCACTTCACGACTGGAGCAAATGATGCGGCACAGTATTATTGGGGCCGCTCTGCTGCATGTGCCATGGATCGTGGTTCACCCCTCCACCCACACAGAACAAGGAGAGGCCGCCAGGGATACTCCTGAGAGAAATGTGCGGTTTTTTCAGGAGCTGGCTGATTATGCAATGGAGCTGGGTGTGGGAATTGCCATTGAAAACATGTGGGGAAAAACCTCTGATGGAGTGAGGCGGTATGCCATTAAAGCCCAGGAACTTGCAGATTTGGTGGACGCGGTGGACCGGCCTAATATTGGAGCGTGCTGGGATACAGAGCATGGAAGCATCGAAGGCCAGGACCAGGCCAAGGCGATCCGGCTTCTGGGCGACCGGCTGAAATGCCTGCATGTTTCTGACGAATCCGGGCCAGATGCTGTGCATATCCTTCCCTATATGGGCAGAATCTCCTGGCCGGAAATTTTGCAGGCACTGGCAGACATCGGATACAATAATCCCTTTACCTTTGAAATACAGCATTATCTGCCTGGAGTCCCCACAGAGCTGGTACCATCTGCCATGGGGCTGAGCATGGACACAGGCAACTATATGATCTCACAAATCCATGGGCTGAGAAGAAA
>JAEWRS010000189.1 GCA_023398855.1 Bacillota bacterium | reverse complement strand
TCTTAGGCGTCCGGATCAACAGCACTTCAAATTCTCCGTCGTCAAGAGCTACACTCTGCGCCACAAGTCCTTTAAATCCGCCTACGCTTATGGTGTTGGTTATCATACCAAAAATAAACTCTCCTTCCAGAGTCATTTCCTCACACTCAATCCGCATCAGGTAGGACTTTATGGAACCCAGGCTTTTCATACCTTCCAGCATATAAGCCTGGTGCCCCAGAACATTTTTTTTATCCTGGGGAGTTAAATAAGATACCTCTGTAAAAGCTCCGAAGGCCGCAATGTATACAAAATGCCTCTCATTACAGAAACAGCCGATATCAATCGGATAGGCTTTCCCATAAACCGCTGCTTCAGCAGCCTTTACCATATTTTTAGAAATATTTAAGCTGGATGCAAAATCATTGGTGGAACCTGCGGGAATATACCCTAAATCAGGAACATGTTCCAATTTCATAAGACCGCTTATGGTTTCGTTTAGGGTCCCGTCTCCACCACTGCAGACCACCAGATCCACACTGCTTCCATGGACAACAGCAGCTTCCATGGCATCGCCGCACCCCTGGGTCACATGGACCAACAGTTCGTAGCCAGCCTTTGTAAAAATATCCAGGATGTCCATCAGCTTGTTTCTGATCTGGGCTTTTCCTGAGCGGGGATTAAATATAAAAAGAATCTTTTTCATTATGTCACCTGATCAACTTAGTATACGCTTTAAATGCACCTGGCAGAGAATAATTTTTCTTTAAGTCTTCTACTGTAACCCACAAAAACTCTCCGGCCGGCTGTTCTTCTAGTTCAATCCAATATCCTATCATATGCCATACTACATGGCTGAACACATGTTTTGCAGGAGGAAGAGGGGTTATTTCAGCTGTCCTTACTCCCAGACGCGTGAGCAGTGACTCTCCATCCAAATATCCCTCCATGTTGGGGAATTCGTAAAGAGAAGCCAAAAGACCTGTATCCTCTCGCTTATGAATGGCAAGCCGCCCATTCTGCCACAACAGCAATACCGTCTTATCCTCTTTCCTGGGGGGCCTTTTCGGTGTTTTCACAGGAATCTCACCGGTAAGCCCCTTGATCCTTGCAACACAGAGAGAAGCCAGAGGACATTGTCCGCACAGGGGCTGGCCATTGGGCACACAGACAATTGCTCCAATCTCAATAAGCCCCTGGTTATAAGAGCTGGCCGCTTCCTTTGGCATAACGGCCCTTAAGTCTTCCTCCATACGGCGTTTCACTGATTGCTTTAGAATGTCCTCCCTGCTGCCTGTCACTCTGGAAATCACCCGCAAAACATTACCATCTACCGCTGGAACAGAAATCCCAAAAGCAATAGAACAAATAGCACCCGCAGTATAGGAGCCAATCCCCGGAAGCTTTTTAAGCTCCTCGTAGGACGCCGGAAGCTCTCCGCCGTACTGCTCTACAAGAAGCTCTGCTGTTCTCTTTAAATTTTTTGCCCTGCTGTAATAGCCCAGGCCTTCCCAGAGTTTGAGCAACCGGTCTTCCGATACTGCTGCCAGATCCCGGATTCCGGGCAGGGCCTCCATAAAACGCTCAAAATAAGGCTTTACAGCCTCCACTCTTGTCTGCTGGAGCATGATTTCCGAAATCCACACACGGTATGGCTCCGGCCGGTCCCGCCAGGGCAGTACTCTGGCATGTTCCCTGTACCAGGATAAAAGAGGGCGCTCCATGGCTCTTAAGCGCTCTCCTGGATCCAGTTCTTTTTCCTTTGGCTCTAAAGCCTGTAACTTATCATAAAACAAATGGTTCTTCATCACACATATCCATAGATTCCCCGGACAGATACCTCTCCGGAAATCACATGTCTTACCTCTCCCGGTTCCACTTCCACTAGAAGCTCTCCCTTTTCGTTAATACCCAAAGCCTTGCCGATATAATCACCTGACTTGTCCAGAATTCTAACATCTCTTCCTGCATTGACCATATGTTTATTATAGACACTTATCAGCCCGGATAAATCACCCTGGCTGATAAAATCTTCATAATATTGTTCAAAAGCCACCATTATGGCGGCAATCAACCTGCTTCTTCCCACTTTTTCCCCTGTTTCCAGGTACAGAGAAGTAGCTGTCAGGCTTACGTCATCAGGAAACTCTTCCATGTTGACATTAATGCCAACTCCTACAACCACATAGCGGATCCCTTCCAGTTCAGCGCTCATTTCTGTCAGAATACCACACAGCTTTTTCCCGCCTGCCACAATATCGTTAGGCCACTTTATGCCCGTATCAAGATTTGTCACGGTCTTGATGCCGTCATAAACCGCCAGGGCCGCTACCAGTGTAATCATGGAAGCAGATGATGGAAGGATGTCTGGCCTTAAGATCAGGCTCATAAATATGTTTTTTCCGGAAGGGGATACCCAACTCCGCCCTCTTCTGCCCCTGCCCGCATTCTGACAGTCCGACACAACCAGCGTTCCCATGGGGGCCCCTTCCTCTGCCAGTCGCCTGGCTCTTATATTGGTGGAATCAATGACCTCATGATACTCCACAATCCGGCCAAATCTTCCCTTAATACAGCTATCTATTTCTGTTTTCGTCATTATATCACAAGAATCGATGAAATGGTACCCTTTATTTCGAACTGCCTCAATTTCATAGCCTTCTTCTATAAGCTGGCGGATGGCTTTCCAGACTGCTGTCCGGGAAACACCGAAGCGTTGGCACAGCTCCTGGCCGGATAAATACCCGTCATTTTCTTTCAGCAGCTTCAGAATCTCAGTTTTCAACCGCATCACCCCCGCCAGACACTTACCGCACTGATGACGGTAAGAGCCATTAGAAGGATCCCAAACACAAGGACCAGCATGCCCGCTGCCTTCTTCTTTTTTTCCCTTCCGCTGAGCCTGATTTTATAAAATCCGTTAATCAGGTTCAGCGCACCGGCAAGGAAAAATATTGCCGGAAATAAAAGCATGTGGTCTTCTGGGCTTAAAAATGATACCACTGCCAGCACCACGATCAGAATTCCCACCACAATATGGAGGATATCCATCACCATGGAAGCATTTCTTAAGCTTCTTCCTCGTTCCTGTATATACATGTTCTACTCTCCTAACGTTGCCACCATTACCGCTTTGATGGTATGCATTCTGTTTTCTGCTTCGTCAAATACCACCGATGCATTGGATTCAAAAACCTCCTCAGTCACTTCATTCCCTTTGACGGCTGGCAGGCAGTGCATGAATATGGTAGTATCCTTTCCTGTTTTATCCATCAGTTCCTTATTCACCTGATACGGTTTTAAAAGCGTGATCCGTTGGGCCGCCTTGTCCTCTTCTCCCATGGAGCACCATACGTCGGTGTAAATGATATCAGCAGCCTTGACCGCGTCCGTATCCTCTGTGAGCGTGATGGTACTGCCACTTTCCTTTGCATAACCCTGGCACAATTCCACTAAGTCCTCTTTGGGCCACAGGCTCTTGGGTGCCAGGATGGTAAAATGGACGCCCATCTTGCTCATTCCGATCATCTGGCTGTTGGCGATGTTGTTGCGTCCGTCTCCGGCATATACGAAACGAAGTCCTTTCAGATATCCGAAATGTTCTTTCATGGTGAGAAGATCTGCCAGGATCTGTGTTGGATGATAATCATCGGTCAATCCGTTCCACACCGGAATGCCTGCATATTTTGCCAGGTCCTCCACGGTCTTATGCTTGAATCCCCGGAATTGGATGCCGTCGAATATCCTGCCTAAAACTCTTGCCGTATCTTCCACGCTTTCCTTGTACCCAAGCTGGATATCATCTTTCCCCAAATATTCCGGGTGCGCTCCCTCATCCACTGAGGCAACCACAAAGGAACATCTGGTGCGGGTGGAGGGCTTTTCAAAAATAAGTGCAATATTCTTTCCTTTCAGAGAAGTGCCTGAGATCCCCTGTTTTTTCCTGTCTTTTAAATCGGCAGCTAAGTCCAAAAGGTATCCGATTTCTTCCGGTGAATAATCTTTTAATGTGATAAAATTTCTTCCTTTTAAGTTCATATTGCATCCTCCGCTTTTCTCGTTGTATGTTTATACATTATTATAGTATATTACGTATAGTTATGCAATACATTTTTTATTTTTTATCGTTTTGCTGTAATAACCTGTCCTTATCAAGGGACTGGAACTTCTTTCTGATCTCTCTTAACAGCTCATCCACCGTGTATATCTGAAACCGTTTGACCTTAAGGCGCTTTGCCATATCCTCCAATAGTCCCAGGTACATATCCTTATAGTCCCAGTCCTCCTTCAGCTTAAACTCTCCTGCCAGCCTGGGAAACAGCCTTTCCGTAAATGCCCGGTAACCCGTCAGAGCCGCCATCCCCTCCTCATTCAGAGTGTCCTGCATATATATTTTAAAAAATTCCAGTTCAGACATCATTTTATCAAAGTAATACGGCTCCGTATTGGGTGCATCAATATAATAAATACGCCCGCTAAGTCCATATAAGAACCTCTTTGCATCAAAATACCCCAAAGTCATGTTTTTTCTGGCCTGTTTTTTATCAAACTCCAGGATTCCCCCAAGATCCTGCCTGGGAGCAATGTGATAGACACGGATTCCTTCAGGAATTTCTGTAACCCTCTCTTTGTCAAGACCCAGGCCGTATATGCGGAGTACAATAATATCTTCATATCCGTGATCCAAAAGCACGTTAATGGGGACATTATTGACGCCCCCTCCATCCATATACCGTTTTCCCCCCAGCTTCTCATTTTTAAAAGCCAGAAAATAAGCACTGGCAAGCAGCATATCCTTGATCGTTCCTGCTTCGCTGTTTCTGATGTCCTCAGCCAGTTCTTTTCTGTCTGAAACAGAATAGGTTACCGTGTAAAGCTCTCTGTCCGAGTTCCTGATTCTTTCTTCGTCCCCCACAACTTCTTCAATGAGATTTCTTAAAGGAGTGACATCAACCCCTCCCTCCTTTAAGATCTGAAACCCGCTGCTTATGAGCTCTTGAAAATTTAAGGACTTAAAATCCCTTTCCTTCAGCGCCTTTATGATTTCGTCATTTACGGCCATAACCTTGGAATACTCAATGTTCTTCCATATTTTTTCCGCCAGATCCAGTTCATCCATACAAATGAGAGCACCGTTTAAAGATCCAACGGAAACACCTGCAACGCCCTTGATCTTCACCCCAGCTTCTCTTAAGGCCTTCCACGCGCCAATCTGATAAGCTCCTTTGGCGCCTCCGCCTTCCAGCACCAGTCCATATTCCCTGTTTAAATCTAGTTTCAGTTCCATAAGTTCCTCCTAAGCTTGATTCATTAGGATGTAAATGAATGTGAAAAACGCAGCAAGAGGGCTTTTGCCTCCTGCTGCGGTATGTTTATTAGCTTAAAGAAATTATTCCTCCGGGTTCTTGGAAATCTCTGTTATAGAAGAAACCAGTCCGGCCAGACCCTGGATCTCGGAAGGAATAATGATCTTGGTCGCCCTGCCGTCAGCAACCGCCTTAAATGCCTCCAGGCTCTTAATAACTAAAACCGCGTGATCCGCACCAGCTTCCTTGATCATACGGATTCCATCTGCATTGGCCTGTTGGATCTTTAAGGTGGCTTCCGCCTGACCTTCTGCCTCACGGATCCGTTTTTCTTTCTCCGCCTCTGCACGAAGGATAGCAGCCTGCTTTTCAGCTTCAGCATCAAGTATGGCGGATTCTTTCTTTCCTTCTGCCACAAGAACGGTGGATTTCTTCTCACCTTCCGCTCTTAAGATGGCTTCACGGCGCTCACGCTCTGCCTTCATCTGTTTCTCCATAGCATCCTGAATCGCTGCCGGAGGCATGATATTCTTAAGCTCCACACGGTTTACCTTGATTCCCCATGGATCAGTGGCAATATCAAGGATCTCTCTCATCTTTGCGTTGATCGTCTCTCTCGAAGTCAGCGTCTGATCCAGCTCCAAGTCACCAATGATATTACGAAGGGTCGTTGCCGTCAGATTCTCAATTGCCATGATGGGATTTTCCACTCCATAAGCATAAAGCTTTGGATCTGTAATCTGGAAAAATACAACTGTGTCGATTCTCATGGTAACGTTATCTTTCGTGATAACCGGCTGAGGAGGGAAATCTGCCACCTGCTCTTTTAAATTAACTCTTTTAGCCACCCGGTCAAGAAGAGGCATCTTAATATGAACACCAACAGACCATGTTTCCAAAAATGCACCCAAACGCTCTACGACCAGGGCCTGTGCCTGGGGCACGATCCTGATACAAGATGCCAACAGTGACAAAATAACAATCAATATAACAATGACTGCAGAAAATCCAATTGCTCCCATACTAAGTTTCCTCCTGATTCTTGCTCACAATTAATTTTACGCCTCTGATTTCTTTCACTTCCACCATGGTGCCCACCGGATAAATATTTTCATCCTCCAGTGCCCTGGCCGTCCATTCCTGGCCGTTTAAAACCGCAGCACCTTTTCCTTCCACATTGTTGATTGTGGCCGTGACTCTGGCACTCTTTCCAATTATACTATCCATATTGGTTTTTACTGTGTTTTTGTTCACATACTTTAAGGCAAAAGGCCTGGTAAAAAACAAAAGAATAAAAGATACTATTACAAATACTCCCAGCTGCACCTGAACATTGATTCCAAGCAGTGCCAGTACAAATGCAACCAGCGCTCCGCCCGCGAACCAGACGGTCGTCAGGGCCATGGTCATTGCTTCAATTCCCAAAAGCACTACAAATGCAATAAGCCAATAGCCTGCTGCCATCTCATCATTCCCCTTCCCTGCCATAATAGGCAAAGCTGCCCGGCAAATCTATCCGTTGACATACGTTTCAGTTCCCCATGCCTTAATTATCCCGAAAACATAAGATCTTTGAATCATTGCATGGCTTCTGCTACTATCATACTATATCTTCCAGTATTTCTCAACATACCGGCTTATAAAAAGCCTTACAATTTTCTGACGGTCAGATCCGCCGCTGTCTGGCTGCTTCAAACATCAGTACAGAAGCCGCCACTGCTGCGTTTAAGGACTCCACCTTCCCTCTCATGGGGATCTTAATATAGGCATCCGCCAGAGCTGCTGTCTCGTCTGTCAGACCGTTTGCCTCATTTCCCACTAGAAACCCTGTATCAACAGTATAATCCTCTTTTTCATAATTATTCCTGCCATCTAAATGTGCTGCATACAGTCTGATCCCTCTGGCTTTTAAAGCCTTTAAAGAGGCAGAAAGGTCTTCTGTATATACAAAGGGAACGCGGAAAATGGAGCCCATGGTGGAACGGATCACTTTGGGATTATAGATGTCTGCCGTAGCTTCGCTCATGAGCACACCGGTGATCCCGGCTCCTTCTCCTGCCCTTAACATCGTTCCCAGATTCCCCGGATCCTGGATATTCTCCAGTACCATCAAAAGGGCCGGACCAGAAGCAGCCAGCAAATCCTCTGCTCTGTAATCATACTGTCTGACAAGAGCTAAAATCCCCTGAGGCGTCTGGGTATCTGACATGATCTGAAACACATCTTCTGAAACAACTTCGTATTCCATTCCGGACAAAAGCTTTTTATGGACTTGGTTTTTCAAAAATTCTTCAGAAACAAAAAGGCTGTCGATCCTTTCCGCCGGAATTTCTTTAAACATTCGAAGGCCTTCCGCCACAAAG
>JAEWRS010000186.1 GCA_023398855.1 Bacillota bacterium | reverse complement strand
TAGCAAGAACCCCAACTTTAGAAGCCTTGGAAAGCATGGATTCTCTGGAATCCACAGTAAATACTGCTGCATCCTGGTTTCCATTATAACCTGTATCTTTTGCAAGCTGATCTCTTAATCCCAGTAGCTTTACAATCTGCTTTTCAATTGCATCTGCATCAAAGTTTGCATTTGTAATCGTAATAAAGAGGCTTGTCAGCACCTCATGATTGACTGTGTTGATCCCTGAAACATCGGTTTTCGTTTTTATTACTATTTCAGATATACCCTTTACTGTATAAATGAGCAGATCCTGAAGCTTTGCAACCTCCTCATTCTTTCCACAGACTCCCTTAATGGTACAGCCTGAATTCTTAGCTGTCTCCTGACACTGATAGCAAAACATGCTCATATTTCATTACCTCCTATTGTATGTTTTCTATGCATGGCACCACTTTTTCAGTGCCCTTGCTTTCTTACTAGAGGATACCATTGAAAGAAGAGTATGTCTGTTGTTATAACAACGAATTCAAACTTTTTAAATTTTTTTATTCCGATGGAGCATATCCAGTCCTAACAAATGATTATCTTTGATCCATACATACTTTTATAAATTTTCCCATGATCAGAATATAACTAAATACAAAAACAGCTCCCGCGGCCATCAAAGGCCATTTTTTCTTTTTTTCCGGAATCATCAATCCAATCATAATTCCTACTGCACACAGGCATACCTTTAATAATGCAAAATCTTTTACATTGCATTTTTGAACAAATACATCTGCACATTCGCACATACCTTTCATTTGCCATGTCTCCTTTCTGATTTTCCCCGATTCTGTTCAGTCACGTTCTGTTTATATGATGCAAGGTTAGTATACGCTTTTGAAAAAATATTATTATAATCTAAGGAAAAATCCATGTTCCATTTAAAATGCCCGGCAATTGTCTGGAACAAAACATCAAAAATTTTTATGATCTTTTATGTCTGATCTATTGACAGATCTTTTTTAACCTGCTATCATGTTCATTAATTGATAAATTATTCCATTTTTGAACAAGGAGTGTGTGATGCAGGCAATTATTCTGGCAGCCGGAATGGGACGGCGATTAAAAAAACTAACTGAAAACCAACCAAAATGCATGATTTCTGTAAACGGCATTCCCATGATCGAACGCATGCTAAAGCAGCTGGATCATTGCCGTTTGAACCGGATCATCATTGTTACCGGCCATAAGGGTGAGGAGCTACAATCCTTTGTATCCTCTCTTCCTCTTATCACGCCGGTTATGTACATAGATAATGCCGTGTACAAAACAACAAACAATATTTACTCCCTTTATCTTGCTAAGGATGAGCTTCTCAAGGATGATACCATATTGCTGGAATCAGACTTGATTTTTGAACAGGAGGTTCTGACCCAGATCATCAGTAACCCCTATCCTAATCTGGCTCTTGTGGCTCATTTTGAAAGCTGGATGGATGGGACAGTAGTCCTTCTTGATGAGCAGGACAATATTATGAAATTCCTCACACGGAAAGATTTCCGTTTCGAGGACATCCATTCCTATTATAAAACCGTCAACATTTATAAATTCAGCCGCAATTTTTCCACTACCCATTATGTACCGTTTCTGGAAGCCTACAGCAAGGCCTTAGGAAACAATGAATATTATGAACAGGTATTAAAGGTCATATCTCTTTTGGAGGATCATGATTTAAAAGCCACCAGGCTGGAAAACGGCTTCTGGTATGAAATCGACGATGAGCAGGATCTGGATATTGCTGAATCTATTTTTACAGATTCCCAGAGCAGATTGTCCAGATTATCAAAGCGTTTCGGCGGCTACTGGCGGTACCCCGGACTTTTGGATTTCTGTTACCTGGTCAATCCCTATTTTCCAAACAGCCGGTTCATGGGAGAGATTAAGGCCAGCTTTGACGCCCTTACCACCAGCTATCCCTCTGGCCTTGATGTCAACAATCTGCTGGCTGCAAAATCCCTTGGCCTGGACAGAAACCAGGTCCTCACCGGAAACGGGGCAGCCGAATTAATCAAGCCATTGATCCGCAGCTTTAAACATGCTGTTGGTGTTGTGCGCCCTTCCTTTGAAGAGTACGCAACCTGTTCCCAAAACCCGGTTTATTTCTCCGTTACATCACCTGATTATACCTATACAGCCCAGGATATTATGGACTTTTACAATGATAAGGGACTGGAGGCCCTGGTTCTGGTTAACCCGGATAATCCAACGGGAAATTACCTTCCAAAGCAAGACGTTCTCTCGCTTATTCAATACTGTAAAGCAAGAGCAATCACAATTATTCTGGATGAATCCTTTATTGACTTTTCCTCCGCAGAGGAATCACCCTCCCTTATGTGTCAGGAAATATTGGATGAGTATAAGAACCTGGTACTTATTAAGAGCATTTCAAAATCTTACGGGGTCCCTGGACTCAGGCTGGGACTTCTTACCTGCAGCGACCTGGAAATTATAAATCTGGTACGGAAAGAACTGCCCATTTGGAACATCAATTCTCTGGCAGAGTATTTTCTTCAGATATTTGAAAAGTACCAGTCTGATTACCGTGATGCTTTGGAGCATTTTAAAAGAACCAGAGAAATATTATACCAGTCCTTATCCTCCATCCGGCAGTTGAAGCTTTATCCTTCCCAGGCCAACTTTATCATGTGTGAAATTACCGATGGCTGTTCTGCTGCCCAGATCGCTGAACTGCTGTTAAACCGTTACAACATCCTGGTAAAGGATCTTTCCCATAAGCCGGGGATGGAAGGACGGGAGTTTATCCGCATTGCAGTCAGGACAGAGACAGACAACGAGCGTCTGGCTGATGCGCTGAAACATATTTTACGATAGTCAAATACCCTGCAGCAAACTGCAGGCACGAATATTAAGGAGGCAGAAATTATGAATACGCAGGAAGCATCAAAGGAAACCTGGCAACAGATCTGGACAAGAAAGGGCCGGGCAGACAGCTCTGTCACAGACCTTCTGGCATACGATGGCTATGAGGCCACCAAAGTGGATATGGAAGAGGTGGCCCGCCAGATCATCAAACGTCTGGATATACAGAAAAATGACAAAGTCCTTGAAGTAGGCTGCGGTGCCGGTGCTCTGGCCCAATATTTAGACTGTGATTACGTTGGCATTGACTATTCCCCTACCCTGGTCCAGAAGCATATCCAGTTTTTGCAGAATTCGGTCCTGGCCGGTGAAGCAGCTGACCTTCCCTTTAAGGACAAAACCTTTGACAAGGTGATTTGTTACGGTGTTTATTTGTATTTTGAAAATAAAGAATACGCGGAAAAAGCAACAAAAGAGCTGCTCCGTGTTGCAAAAAAAGGCGTACTGATCGGAGAAATCCCCATGAGGTCTCACCGGGAAGAGCATTTGTTATTTTCTAAGGAAGAATTCCGTGACTGGGATATCAGCGATGGTTTTTATGACCCTTACAGAAAGGACCGGTTTAATGCGGTTTATATCTTCTCTTAAAGAATATGCTGTGACTGCTTTGTGGAGGAATATGCAGAGAGACTAACCCCAATAAGGTTAGTCTCTCTTTCTATACTGCCGTCATTTGAGCCATCTCCATGATTTCCTCATAAAGGGCTGTAGCCGCGTCCTCCTGGTATCCATACATCAGGAGCACATCAAGAACATAGGGGGAGAAGGAAATTCCCAGCAGTTCTCTGGCAAAGGCCATGCCTGCCATTTCACCCAGGCACACCAGCCTGGATCTATTGGAAAACGGGCGCCTCCAAAGTTCCACGGTTTCTGTTCTGGTATAAATAATATCCTCCTTGCGATATTCTACCCAGTGAAAAATCTCATGGGCAAGGAGCAGGCTCCGGACATGGGCATGTTCTAAAAGTTCGCCAAGAGAGTGTTCGCAAATGAGCCTTTCGGCCCGTTCTACCCCATCCATGAAGATGGTCACCTCATCCGGCTCCACATACTGGGCAAAGATCACATGGCCTCCTCCTGAGGGCGTATCCGGAGTAAATACCTTAAGTCCCAGTTCACGGGCTATGATGTCAGGATCATTTGTCTTATGTTCCTCTTTTAAAAGAACAGCCTCTTCTCTTCCGCACCGCCCTGCTTCCAGGATATAATGAAGTTTCTGTTCTCGGTCAAACTTTCCTTCCAAAGGCTCTCTAGACCAGGCATACATGCCAAACTCTGTTTCAGACAGCTTTACTAAATCTTCTATCATGGGACGGAGAGGGAGTATCCTGCCCGGTTCTTCCAATCCAAAATCAGGTACCTGCTGTTTTCCAAACAACCCCTGAACCAGCTTTTTTGCACCTTCCCTGTTCATGAGCATCGCACTCCTTTCCCATTCCTTCCTGATGATCTGCTTCCCTTATTCTTTATAACTGATTCTTTGCTCCTACAATGATGATGTCATCTCCTGTATCCACCATCTGCATCTCCACCTCCATCAGCATCAGAATTTGTTCCAGTTCCCCTGTACCATTAAAGTCCATGACGCGGGCACCTACACCGAGATAATAATCGGGCCGGAGTATGGCATCTGCTTTAAATAATGCCAGTTCCTCCCACATCCTGGATACCACGCTCCGGTAAGAGGAGGCTTTGGCAAGCACTACCTTTCCGTCGGTTCTTTGAATCTTGATAAAGCCCTTTTTGTCCAGAATGCGAAGAGGCTGTTTTCCTTTTGCCTCCATATTATAAACATAGAAATTTGTCGTCTGGCCCACAAGGGTGATATCGGTCGGTTTTGCCCTCATATCTTCTGCTGCCAGGGCCCTTGCCTCTGCTTCAGTACATTCCTTTAATAAGTCCGTGGTCTTTACCTCTGTGGATCCTAAGGCAATGGCTGTCAGCTTGGAGGTCTGCGGATCGATTTCAATATGGACTTCCACCGTATCGGGAGATGCGCCGCTTCCTACCGCTTTATCAATGGCCTCTCGCTTAATGCTTTTAATGTCCTCGGGTGTTGGATTTGGAACCACCCGCTCCACCACATCCCGTACCATGGCAAGAGCCACGCCGATGGAGGAGATAACCTCCGCATTCTCAGGCACACTGTATTTGATGTTCATCTTTTCCGCGCAGAACCCGATCAGGGCGGTGGCTCCTCCGCCTACACCCACCAGGGATATCTGGTCATGCTCCAGACGGTATTTTTCAGCCAGTTCCATGATGATGGGCTGGATCTTCTCATAAGCCCTTGTCAGAATCTGCTCTGCCACCTCTTCCACGGTCACTCCCAGATAGTCTGCAACCGGCTGCATGGCTTTTCTGGCCGCATTGACGTTTCCGTAGGCGAAATCCTTTGGTGTTACCAGACCAAGGACATTGGCTGCACAGCTGTTTGTGAGAGTGATCCTCTTTCCGTTTGCAAGGCGGATGGCCACGTAATCATCAGGATCCCCTTCCTTGGGAGAGAAGAATTCCAGCTTAGGATCAACGATTTCCGATTCATCGGTAAATACCGCATAATCCATGCCTGCAATATGGGCGGAACGGGGTCCCACATCCTGAACGCCGCTTTTATTTGCACGGATCATGCTTCCTCCTGCCACGCCCAGAACTCTTACATCCAGGGAGTTGATATAAGTCCTATGACCTCCTACGATGGAATAATCAATAGCCGGACGTCCGTTTTTAATGACACCTATGTTGGTGGTGGTTCCGCCCACTTCAAAGTAAACGCCGTTGGAAGCCCTTAAATACATGAGAGAACCCATAACACTGGCAGCCGGGCCAGACAACATGGTCAAAACAGGGCGTTTTTTCATCTCATTGATTTCCATGACACCGCCGTCTCCGCGCATGATCATAAGCGGTACTTCTACTCCCGCTTTCCGGACACTTTCCTCCGTGGAGTTTGCCGTATTTAACATCTTAGGCAAAATACTTGCATTGATGGCTGCTGTCCTGGTCCTTCTGGTAAGTCCATATAGCTTGGTGATGTCGGAGGCCAGTGTAGTCTCCATTCCCATCTCATCATGGGCGATTTCAAAAACAAACTGCTCTCCTGCGATATCATCCACTCCGTATGTATCCGAAGCAACCAGCACCTGGGCACCTTCTGTCTTTAACTCCTCCACGGCTTTTTTTACCGTTTCATCATCCACATCCATATCCTTGATATAGGAGTTTTTAATGGTAATTTTCCTTCCTGAACCTAAGTCAATATCCTTTAACTTAGTCTGGCATCTGGATAAAAAGCCTTCCAGACCCGTTGGTCCCATTCCGATCACTCCCACGGTTGCTACATCCCCCTCGATCAGGGCATTGGTTGCCTGTGTGGTGCTGTGGGCCACAAAAATCACATCTTCAGGAGCAATGTCATTTTCCCTCAGACAGTTCTGAAATGCTGCCACAACACCTGCCGCCACGCCGCTGCGGTCATCATGAGTTGTCTTAACAGAGGATTTACCAATTATTTCATGTGTTGCATTATCTATTGCAACTGCCTTTGTATGAGTTCCTCCTACATCGATCCCCATTCTTACCAATCTTTTTCCCATGTGTTTTTTCCTCCATTAACCGAACATGATAAATGTAATGATCTGCAGGATAATGCAGATCATCCAGCCGCAGACAATACTTATTTTTAAGAAATCCTTTGTGGAAACCTTTGCATAGCTGATTCCCCACACGATCCAGGACTGGGTGATGCAGCAGGAAACATTCATAACTGTTGTGGAAGCAATCATAAGAGGAGCAAGGAAGGTTGTGGAAAAGCCGATTCCCTTTAAGATTCCCAGAGTCGCCGCGCCGCAGCCATACAGGGTAAATGGCCCGCGAAACAGTCCAAGAGGCGCAAGCACACAGAAAATGATGGTGATAAACAAGGTACTGTTTGGAATGATATTTCCCAGCAACACATTAAAATATGGAATACACAGCTCCGCAGCCTTGTTAAACATGGGCACCAT
>JAEWRS010000064.1 GCA_023398855.1 Bacillota bacterium | reverse complement strand
ACCAGGCTAAACCTCTGTGTTAAATGCCACTTCCAGTCAGCCACCATGTTTTCACGCCTTGCCCGTTCCATTGCCAGCTCTTTCAGTAAATGCGCACACTGACCTTTCTCAAAATTGTTTATCTTATACTGATTGAGAATATCGTTCGTATACTTGTCCATTTGGCAACCAGTACAGATATTATCCAGCCCTCCGCTCTCATTGCACTTCACTGGATATATGCACAGCTTGTCACACACATACTCCATCATGGGAGTGACGATCTCTAACATTTCATTCTGTTCTGACACTAATTTCTCCTTTCACAAACTTTTCACATCTTCCACAACTTTTCTACACAGCCAATGAGTATATTAATAATTGTTACAGGTAATATCCTTTATAATAAAACTTTTTCATACAGCCGGCAGGATCCCCTGATCTTACCGGCTCCTCCCTTTTTATGGCAGGTACTCTTGAAAATCATAAATAGACATCTGCACTGCTGGATAATCTTCCCAAGCCACCCCGATATAATCGAGGGCTCTTCCCCAACCATACTTTTCACCGGTTATTTCATCAACACAGCACTCGTACATCCAGAAATGCCACGCTTTCGGATTATCTTCTCTCAGCCGATCAAACCGATGAGGCCTTTTTTCAAGATGAATACCAAAGCCGCATATATCGCATCCTGTCCTCTGGGCCTTAGTAGTATATAAGATTCCATCAGGTTTTCTTCTGATTTCTCCATAGGCTCCGGGGACTGGAGCTTTCAAATCAAGTGCCAGCTGTAGAATATCCTGACGCATAAATGGAGCAAAAGGAGCCGACCGAGTGACCTCTTTTCCGTAGTAATTGCAGCCATTCTTCATAAGCGCAAACTCCCTTTGACCTCCTTCGGAAGCCATCAGGCCAAGGTATGGGAAGCTGTTATGCTCTTTCGCCCACCGATCACATGGATCCTCTTTCATGTGCTTACAACAGTCCGCTGATACTTTGAAAATTGCACACTTGCAGCACAGATCAGGTCGATGGTTTTGATAATTGCCTCCAAATAACTTAATCCACTTATCCGGAAGTTTGATTTTCTTTGAGTGCTGCCATTTTCCTTGTTCTCCCATATCCCCTGTCATGATCGCATGAATAAAAGTCTGTTTCTCACTATCCTTAATCTGCAGCAGGTTTATTTTATGAGCCTTGGCTTTGCTTATAACAGGGAAACCAAGTTCCTGCAGCACCTTATGTTTCGCCATATCCGGATAGATCGGTCTTACTCCCATCTGCTTATGTATCTTTCGAATGCTGGAATGTTCTACCGCAGTAACTCCAATAGCAGGAACATCTAAGCCGATTGAATCAAGAAAATATTTAAGAGTAATACTATCCAAACCGCCCACTGAGACATGTACGTTCAAACCACGCTCATTTACAATCTCATCATAGAATTCCTTCGCCCTTTGTTCCGCCCGTCTCACTTTCACCTCATAAGGTAGGCGCTGCATTGCAACGAATTTTTTAATATAATCTTTTTGCTCTGACATTTCATAAAAGGACCCGCTATAGCATTACTCCGGCCGGAGGTCGGCTCCTTTCAACTTTTTTCTCTTCTCCACATTCTCTGCCCCAACTCAGCTATCATTTCAGCGATCACCTGTTCCATGAAGGGATACTTCTTCATGAGAACCACTGCCCATGTATTCATCCGCTCCCATTCGTCTGAATGTTTCGGAGGAACCTTTCCACGGTAATTGAGCCAGAACTTGTTATAAACCTCTTCAAAACCTTTCTGTACTTCCTGATCCGTCATAGGCTTTCCACTTTCACATAAATACCAGGAAGATCTGACCAGAACTTTTCAGTTATCTCAGACGCCACCTGAGCATCATCTTTCCAGAAGTGCAGCTCTGTCATAACGTCCTTAAGCAATTTGACCAGATTGTCCGTATCTGGTTTGCTAGTCTTATACTCGCCGTTCTTATGCTTGCCAATGGTAAGGAAGCACCACTTTGTTACTAACCTTACCGGACCATCATATTTCTCAGCTGGAGCATACTGTCCCAGGTGTGCCTGTAGTTTCGCCCTGGCTGCTTTCAGTTCTTCCGGTTCATAAAAGACTGGCTTCCCATTTACTACATGTACTTGCTTTTCCTGATGGGTTACGGTGGGGACCTTTTTCATTGGCATAAAAAATTCAGATACCATTCACTTTACCTCTCTAAACTTTTAACGTACAAAATTATTCTTGTGAAATTTTTTATTTGTCAAAGGACAGGGGAAGGAAGGAGGGTGGGCAGCGCTTAAGCCCACCTTTCTTTCCCCCTTTGACCGTCAGGGAAAATAGTCTTATATATATACGGAGTATATATAGCATTTCCTTTCCCTAGAAAAACTCGGTGTTTTCCCGACTTTTTCCCTGTGAGTGAAATTCTCGGTATTTCTCGACTTTTTCATTTTTAAAGGGAAAGGAAATCATTCGACTATTTCACAATAAGGGAAACTGCTCCCCTTCGACTTTTTCCCTTTACTTCTTACCTACAAAACCCTCATCAATCCAGAAGCCACCATGCTCTTTGATGCGATTCCGGACTGTTTTTTCGGTCGTACCCATGCCCTCTGCAAGATCTTTAATCGTTACCTTTCCATCTTCATTAAAACTTTTCAAGGATTCATACTGAGTTTCCAAATTCTCTTTGCGCTCCTTTTTGGATTCTTCGGGAGTCTTCTTCTTACTGAAGTTTTTCTTCCATGAAGGAGTGTCTGCTTCTGGCTGAATATCTCCCAACACTCCGGACTGATCCACCACATGAACCGGATAATTAAACCAGAGGTTTTGCGGTTCAAACTTAGAAAACTCTCTGAGCGTCCCTTCAATACGCCATGCCGTCATTCCTTTTACACTGGCTTTGGCTGCTTCGATATTGCGTTCCAGGGCCTCCATTTGCCACTTGTCAAGCTTGTCTTTGCAATAAGCGAGCATCTGGAAGCTACTGCATAAATCATCTTGCGACAGATCATCTTCCCATTTAAAGTGTGCATCAAGGTATTGCCTGCAGGTATCACAGACTGCCCGGTTCTCCTGTTGCTTCATCAGCTCATCTGTTGT
This sequence comes from Bacillota bacterium, assembly GCA_023398855.1. GTDB lineage: Bacteria > Bacillota > Clostridia > Lachnospirales > Lachnospiraceae > Lacrimispora. The sequence goes on along the minus strand of JAEWRS010000064.1, from coordinate 13,029 downwards.
TTCCAGCTCAATTAAATCAATAAGGGCATCCGGATCCCTGGCAAATACTCCTGATCCGCTGGCCCGGTCCATGGACTTCTTTCCGCCCTGGCTTCCCTTGCTGTGATGATGGCAGTAGATCACCGCTACGCCAAGTTCCGTGCACACCTTGTCAAACTGGTTACAGAAATTAGACATCTGGTCAGCGCTGTTTTCATCACCAGTAATAACCTTGTAGATGGGGTCAATGATAATGGCTATGTAATTCTTTTTCGCAGCCCTGCGGATTAACATGGGGGCCAGCTTGTCCATGGGTCGGGACTTGCCTCGCAGGTTCCAGATATCTATGTTTTTAAGGTTCTTTGGCTGCCACCCAAGCGCCTGATATACATCCTTAAATCGATGAAGGCAGCTGGCCCGGTCAAGCTCTAAGTTTACATACATGATCTTCCCCTTCGTACAAGCCCAGTTAAGCCACTGTTTTCCTTCAGCTATGGCAATACACATTTCAATCTGTAGAAACGATTTCCCGGCCTTGGAGGGGCCAGCAATCAGCATCTTATGCCCTTGCCGTAACAAACCGTCTATCAGGGTCGGTGCCAACTCCGGGAGGTTTTCCCATACATCGTCTAAGCTTTCCGGATCCGGTAGATCATCATTGATGGACTCAATCCATTCTTTCCACTCCGTCCAGCTCTCTTTTCCTATGTTGGCATCAACAATAAACTGCTTCTTATCACCCCGCATAATGCCCGGCATTCTGGAGAGTCTGGAGGGGTTTCGGTTCTGCTGATCGATCGCAAGCCCGTTCTTTTTGCAGATATCGTAGAGATAATCCACCCGCTTCCTGTACTCCCCATAATCTGCGGCGTCAACCCTTACAATAGCGTGGAGACTCTTTCCGCCGCTGTGTACCAGACAGGCAACCGGTAATTCCAATTCCCTAATAATGGCGTGCTGCTTTTCAATCTCCATGGAATCCGATTCCACTAAAGCATATTTAAAGTCAGTTACATTTTCGTTTTTAGCCCCTTTTCCATCCATGGGGTTAAATCGGATCCAGGCGCCACCCTCCGGGTCATAGTCCCCCAGCACACTGCCTATATCCCCATTGCACTGTGACAAGAGTTCAACAAGCTGCCCTGCGGTTCTGTCACAAGTTCCACTGTCAGCTGGTACCCATTTGTTTTCTTCTTCCTTTTTCCAGCTCCTTACTACATAGCCGACATTTTCCCCTGCTTCGAAGAGAGCCTCCAGGTACTTAATAAGCTCCCTGGCAGGATCCCATTGCTTCGGTTCAATAACTTCACGGCCCTCCACCCAATTCTTATCAACAACAACACCTTCAACGGAAATAGGGTCGTTCCAGTCAAGGGCAGTGCCGGGATCATAGGGAGGTGTCCACCCCTGATCCCTGGCGTATTGGACAATGGTCCCACCTGTCACCGGAGTACCGGCCCCGTGGAAGCCCCGCCATTTCTTTTCACATTCCCCTGCGTGATAACGCCGGTCATTCATGCTCCAGCGGTCCCATACATCAGCGGTATACCCTTCATGCTGCAAAGCCATGCCGACGTTTACCCAACCCTGGTAGTCAAGCTCTGAGGGGTCTATATGATTTAGGACCTCCATGAGGTCGTATGTACTATCCATGTTTCAAGTCTCCTTATTCCGGTAGATAATCACGAGGATTCACACCAGAGGGTGCTCCCCGCCAGCCTGCTGCTGCGATACGGTCTATCATGCTTTTGGCAGAATCAAAGTTCCATGTTCCCACATGCTGAAAGCCATACTTCTCCAGGCAGCGGATCTGCTTCGGTGTGCTTAAATTTTCTTCCTGCCGCCTGTGCAAACGATCCAGAATGAGGCTGGCCTTTCCGGCGTTGTCGATCTGATCAGGGAGGATTCCCCTCTTTTCAAGCTCTCTTTTCTGGCTGTCTGATGGTGGCGCCATTTCCCAACCAAAAGCCGGGACATATCCGGATAAATCCTCCGCCTGGATACTCATTTCAAACTGCAACGGATCCACCAGTTTCTTTTTGCGGTTTCTCATTTCCTTAAGCTGCTTTGCAAGGGCTTCCTCTCTTTGGGCGACAACATCTTCCGCCGCCTGTTTTTCAGCCTCTTCAATATCCATGGGGCAGCCGGCCTTTTCGATGTTCTCGGTCATTTTCTTAGCCACTTCCTCATCCTGACAGATCAGACTTGCGGGATGGCAAAGCTCATGACGTTCCGTGTGCCATAGAAAGTCCAATAATAATAAATGGTCCTTCCCTGGGAATAATCTGGTACCACGCCCCACCATCTGGCTGTAAAGGCTGCGGACCTTTGTCGGCCTGAGTACCACAATACAATCCACACTTGGACAGTCCCAGCCTTCCGTAAGAAGCATAGAGTTGCAGAGGACGTTATAGTCTCCCCGCTCATAGGCTGCCAGTACCTCCGCCCGGTCTTTGCTGTCCCCGTTTACCTCGGCAGCCCTAAATCCCTTTTCATTCAAGATATCCCGAAATTTCTGACTTGTTTTTACAAGAGGGAGGAACACAACGGTCTTCCGGTCCCTGCAATGCTTTTCCATCTCATCTGCGATCTGATACAGGTACGGATCCAGTGCTGTAGCGATATCCCCGGATTTAAAATCTCCTGACTGCATACCAACACCTGACAGATCAAGCTGCAGGGGAATCGTGAGGGCTTTGATTGGAGATAAGAACCCGGCTTTAATGGCTTTAGGAAGCGTGTATTCATAGGCCAGACTGTCAAAACATTCTCCCAGGTTTCTCATGTCGCCCCGGTCCGGAGTGGCCGTAACCCCCAGAATGTTGGCCTCTTTAAAATAATCTAAAATCTTTTGGTAACTGTCAGATAAACAATGGTGTGCTTCGTCTATGATAATAGTGTCAAAGTAATCCACCGGGAACTGCTTTAGTCTCTTTTCTCTTGTAAGACTCTGCACAGATCCAACCACAATCCGGAACCAACTCCCCAGGCAGGTTTCCTCTGCCTTCTCCGTAGCACACCCAAGGCCCGTGGCCTTTCCGATCTTATCGGCGGCCTGATCTAAAAGCTCCCCGCGATGGGCCATAATGAGCACCCGGTTTCCGCGGCGCACACAGTCCTCTGCAACCTTGGCAAACACAATTGTTTTACCGCATCCGGTGGGAAGGACCAGGAGCGTCCTCTTGACGCCCTTGTCCCACTCCTCAAAGATTGCAGCCTTTGCCTCTGACTGATATGGTCTAAGTTCCATAATTAAAACTTCCCTGCCTCAAATTTTTTCGGTTCGTATGGAAGATACTCGGAAACCTTATTATTTCTTCTTGGTTTGCCTGATTTTTTGTCGGTATATTCATCTATGTAAACCTTAACTCGTCCCGTGGATCCGGGGACTGTATTCCAGTTGGGTTTCAGTGTTTCCCCTTTCTTTTTTTGCCCGATTCCAAGGAAGAACTGACTCAGTCTCCATTCAGCCTTGGAATTTAAATATAAGGTGTCAAACACATGACGTTCCTTCCCATCAGCACCTTTTAGCAGTAAATCAAGGCTAGCTGAGTGACAAGCAGACATTTTTTCACTTCCAGGAAATCTGCCTCTTTCCATTGAAACTACAGTAAATTCATACTCGCCTTCTGGCAATGGCTCAAAGTCCTGACCTTCATTTTCAATCGAATCATCCCAACCTATCTCTCTTCCCATTTCTTCGTTATTCATAACTATTTACCTCCTTAATTAAATACCAAGCTGTCAGTTTCTTTCATTTCTTTGATCATGCCAAACACCTGATCCCAGGCCCCCACCAATACTCCGGCAATAAAATCCGGCGGATAATCAGCGACCGCCATATCTGCGGGGAAGTATCCCCTGGCAGACACAACATTCTGGATATCCCACTCGTCAACCTGATTATGTATCATTAAATCGCGAAGGGCCTTTGGGATCTGCTCGTCAGCCTTCACCTCTGGTGGTTTTATAGGTTCTGACTTTGTTTCCACCGGTGGAGATGCTTTCTTTTCTTTTGGAGGCTCCTGAGTGCTCTGATTGGCAGTACTCCCGGAGTCTTCCTGTTTCGTCTGAGCAGGTGGAGTGACCTTCTTTTCACTCGATATGGGAATTCCCATATCGGAACTTTCTATGATGTGGCGAATCGCTTCATATTCAAACGGAACTTCATCAGGAAGTCCATACCGGTTCTTTGCGTCCCAGCAGGAATGGTGGGTCGTATGCATGACACGCTTACCGCCCTGGGCTTTGTTCTTGCCCTTCTGAGCGCCCTGTCCGTCTACATTGACCACCATTGTCTTATAGTTGCAAAACAGGACCATATCCGCCCATTCCTTTACCATAGGGGCCACACCTTTACTAAGCTTCATTTCCCAGCGATCATAGGCCCCTAACTCATCCGGCTGCTCAAACTTCCGCATTTTGGCGTGGGCTGTTAGGACTACATGAATCCCGACTTTTATAACATCAGTAAGAAGGTTCAAAAGCTTTCCGAACTCCTCCTGAATATATGTATACCCCTTCCCATAGCCAAACTCTTCAATACTGCTCTTATGATTCTTATCACAAACACTGGTAGTACAAAGCATTTCCGCCCAATCTGCCGTATCAATAATCAAAGTCTTACAAAGGCTTGGAGTCTTAATTACTTCCGAAACCTCTTCCATGATCATGGTCCAGCTGCTGGGCTCCGGAAGCCTTGCAACATCCATATCTTTGGTACTGCCCTCTGTATCAATAAATACCGGATCCGGGAACCGTGCAGCAAACGTTGATTTTCCAATCCCCTCGGGGCCATACACAACAATCTTTTTCGCCCCCGGCAATTTCCCTCTGATAATCTGCATTAAAACACTCCTTTCTTCCAGCCTGTTTTCTTATCTTCCATAAGTGGGTGCTCCTGGTCTGCCACGTATCCGTCTTCTATAATGATGGAACATTCTTCCCCGGTACTTACCCGGGTTGCAATGGCCTGCAGCCTCTCGGCTTCCAACCACTCTCCAAACTCCTTAAGTACTTCCAGGTCCATCTGCTCCAGCTTGTCCATGAGAACGAAACCGCATTCTGGATTGAGCTTCCTTACAATGGCAGTGGATACTTTCAGCCGATCGGATCCAGACATGTTGTCCCACTGTTGGCCTTTGTAAACCAGCTCACCGTCTTTAATAGATAATTCCGGGAGAGGAAGCTCCGCTGAATTAAGAAGTTTATTTTTCGCGTCACGGGTTTCATCAAGCTGCTTTGAAAGCTGGTCATACTGCCTGCGGTACTCTTTGGCGTCGTCCTCCGCTTTCTCTTTGTCAAGGTTTGCCCGCACTTTCCGGTTGATTTCCTCGATATCGGAAATGTTCTGCTCTAGTACTGCGGTAGACTGGTCCTCCAAATCCTTGGCATCCATTCTGGCAATGGTAAGATCAGCCCGGACCGCTTCCTGTTTTTTCAGCAGCTCCTGGATCTGCTCCATAAGCCTCTGATCTTCCTGCTCCAGCTGATGGAGACGCTCCCGTTTTCTCCGGTTCTCTCCGTTCTGCGCCAGGATATCCTGCTGTTCCTTAATGAGCTCCGAAGCAGATACCAGTTCCGCCGGTGCATCATTATAAGAAGGTTGCTCCTTGGCATACTTTTCTTTCTGGTCCGCAATTCGACCAATGGCAAGCCGCTCATTATACTTCTCCTGCTCTTCGCGTTCCAGAGTCAAGAGCTTGTCTCCCACTCCAATGATCTTAAGTAGGATCTGCGCTTTTTCCTTAGAACCGGAATCCATGAACTTGGGAAGGTTCAACGCAAACTGCTCCACAAAGTCATTAAGGAGCTGCTGTCCTCCCTTCTCCCCGTTTGGATCTGTGACCTTAAGTGCGCTGTTCTTCCCCTTTCGTTCCACCACAAGACCGTTACTCATTGTGATACGCAGGTTTGGAGGGATCACGGACTGTTCCCGTTGAGCCTGTGAAGGCCGGAATTTATCCCCACCCAGTACCCAGGCAATGGAATCCAAGACGGAAGTCTTCCCTTGGTTGTTTCTGCCTCCGATAATAGTCAGGCCGTTTGCTGATGGTTCGATTTTCACAGCCTTAATTCGCTTTACATTCTCAATCTCCAATTGATTGATTTTCATAGACATTGTTGCAATCCTCCTGTGAATCCCCTATAATAGGGTTGAATAGTATTTTCGTGTTATCTTGATTCCCTGGGAGTTGCCGCTCCTGGGGTTTCTTTTTTCTCATAATTTTTCGGACTGTATGAAACTGGAAGCGGCATCCATGCAAGCACTTCTTCACAATATGCCTTAGCATGTCCCCATCTGTGCCCATACCATTGCCCAACCGTGACCGTTCTGTCCCATAATGTAATCAATACTGACTCTCTAATTTCTGGCAATTGCTCCGTTGCGGGAATCCAGATCTGCTGTATAAGAATATTAAAATCATTGGTCTGCTGATTTAATGTATCGCTCAAAACATTATTGTTATGCTCCAGGTACATAATTTGATCTACTAAGTCCTTTTTCTTACTGGTCATAAGGGTTGATCTCTTATGCTCTTTTTCTATCTGTAACATGATTCTTTCGCCTCCTCTCACATCACTTCCAGCGAACCACATACCCCAAACAAAACGGCCAGACAGCAGAGGAAAATGATTGTCATCCGAATGTAGCATATAGCCTTGTCCATTAGAGGGTGCCTGCTATGATCGGTGTAATCATCTAAGTTTTCATAGTACTTTTTCATAGCCATCACCCCTTACTTTCTTCTGCCAATTTAAGCAGATACTGATCCCACTTATTTACATCCACCTGCCATCTGCGACCAACTCGGATTGCTGGGGATCCTTTTCTTTTAAATAGGGATTCTATCGTGTTGTGGCTTATTCTGTGGCGCTCTACACAGTCCTTGATTGTTAGGAATTGATTTTCCAACCTTGTTCTCCCTCCTCTCATAATCTTTACATGGATACCTTCGGCTCCGATCCGGACAACGGCTGCGGTGCCGGCAGGACTTGCATGAATATTTGATTTCTATATGTATCACCGTTCCTTTTTTGTAAATTTTTCCAATTATCCTATACTGTGCTTACATTCTCCCGCCAGAGCTGAGTACGAATGAAAGGAGAGAATAAATGGATAAAAAATTAGTTGCTCACGAAATTGCAATGACAGCCACCAAATGCTTTATTGAATCCAACAAACCAGATTACTTACACAATGGGACCAATGGTGTTGTTGAAGATATGATCAAGTATTATTTGGAATCTTACGAAAAAGCCAAATCAGAATTTGATAAAGCTCTTCCAAAGAAAGATGGAATGTCAATATTAAAGTAATCTTAGCTCAGTATTACAAGGCAATATCTTTTCTGCATCTTTTAAAATGTCATGTGCTCTTTTTGCGGACATGTACTGCTTACTTGCAAGGAGCAGGATAATGTCTGCAATAAGGGCATAATCATCAGAGCTGGATTCCATATCATCGGATAATAAATTGATAGTCCTTCCAATTCTTCTTTTAGTAATCTTGCCTACCTTCACGTCCTCTCGCCTTTTTTCAATGTGCTGTTACGTGTCCTGGGTATCTTCCAGTAAACTGTCTATAGTTACACCTAGTAGTTTTGCAACTCTTTGAATCTTATCTACAGACGGAATGTTTTCATTCCACTTACAAATGCTACCTTTTGAAAGTTCTGCATCCTTTTCTAATTTGTAGATTGAAATTCCTTTTTCCTCTGCAAGAGCTCTTATCTTGTCAAAAAACACAAAAACACCTCCTTAATTGAAAATTTTCATTTAAAACTATTGACATGTAGGTGAAAATATTCTATCATGTTTATAGGTGAACTGATTTTTTTCATGCCATATTACTTCTTAATTGGCGTTCATTAAGTATCAGGGATATTTACTTGAATATTTTCATGTCGCATCTTTATATTACATGAATATTTTCAGTTTGTCAATAATTTTCTCAGAAAATTTTCATGCAATTTAAGGAGGCATAAAATGTCACTAAAAGAACGTATTCGTGAACTTTGCAAGATTAATGGGATTAGTATTCCTAATCTTGAAAGTGAGCTTGGTTTCGGCAGTGGAACCATCTCAAAATGGGACAAGTCTGCGCCGTCAGTAGATAAGTTACAGAAGATTGCAGAACGTTTCGGTGTATCAATGGATTTTTTAACAACAGGACAAGAGTATAATCGCGCTCCTGACACTTTAGCTGCTCATTTTGACGGAGGCGATCTGTCAGAAGAGGAAATGGAAGAAATTATGAACTACGTTGAGTTTGTGAAAAGCAGACGAAATAAATAGAATTATGTGGGGATAACAGAGTAATGAATGAGTTAGAAAAAGAAGAACAAGAAGCAGCAGATGTTGGTTTACACATCGACTATGTTCCTTTTAAGAGTGAAAATATTAAAGGCCTATACTGTGATGGATCTATAGCAATTAGCAATCGTGTTGAAACGTGTGTGGAAAAAGCATGCATACTCGCCGAAGAATTAGGGCACCATCATACATCTTCTGGTATAATTTTAAATATGGAAAATACCGCTAATCAGAAACAGGAAAATTTTGCAAGGCTTTGGGCCTATAATAAAATGGTGACAATAGAAAAAATAATTTCCGCTAAAGAAGCTGGTTGCTGTAATCGATATGAGATAGCCGAGCATCTCTGCGTAACTGAGTCTTTTCTCCAAGATGCAATAGATTGTTATCATTCCAAATATGGCCTTGGTATGCAAAGGGGTGAATACATAATTTTTTTTGAACCATTCAATATATGCAAAATGGCAAATTAAAGTTGGCTTTAGCCAATTAAGAATAAAATGGCTTAAGGCTTTTTTATAAAAATCTAAAGAAATGAGGAAATGAGTATGGCATTTGGAATGAAAAATATTTTACAAGGCGGCCTCGCTGGAAACTACAGTGAAGCATCTGTCGAAGAACTAAACAAAGAGTATGGCATGTACTTAATGGAGGGCGAATCTATAACTATGGGATTCAAACTTGTTCGTGATGCTCTTATTTTTACAGATAAAAGAATAATTATGACCGACAAACAAGGCGCTACCGGAACAAAGATGAGTGTTACATCTATAAATCTTTTTTCAATCGTAGATGTTAAAATGGAAACATCTGGATTTGGATTTGATGATAGTGAATTAACATTCACCTACATTAGAACGCCCGAACTTAAGGGACATCATGTGGAATACGCTTCACATAAATTGGAATTTCCCAAAAAATATAATGTTCAATCTTTGTATAAGATTTTACAAGAGTTGGCCTATGAAAATTGTCTCAAGTTAAATAATTGATAATAAAAGAAAAAACCGCCCGGTGCTACCAACACCGAACGGCAAAATGCTTAATATTAAATGCCTATGGCTTTTTAATAATATTTGTACAATAAATAAAACAAAGGAATACTTGACAAGATTTTTGCGTATGCTATAATGCTAGTAATAGCGAATGACTGCTGTGCGGTCGCAAAAGGGTCTTGGAATTGTATTCCAGGGCTCTTTTTGTATTTTGAGGAGAAAAATATGAGCAATATTGAATATACAAGTATTGAGAAGCAACTAGAAAAACTGAAGTCACGATGTCTCATCATATCCGATGAAACATTTGCTAAAAACCAGCTGGAATTGTATGGCTATTCTAATCTTATAAAAAGCTATCGTGATCCATATGTCATCACATCGGAACAGGGAAAAATATTTCAAACCAATATTACTTTTGAACAATTATGTTCACTGTATGCAATAGATAAAAACTTGCGTATTGCTGTAATGGCTGCCATGTTGGATTTGGAAGAACATATCAAAGAAGCTGCCGCAGATGTCATTGCAAAGTCATTCGGCACACACCAAGATGAGTATTTACAATATAGAAATTATCAAAATAAACGTAAATATAAACCTCGTTTTACATTAGCTGAGATTTTAAGTACGTTGAAAAAAACCCTTGATACAGATAAGGAGCCTATCCACCATTACAAAGCTAAATATGGAATCGTTCCACCTTGGATATTATTTAAAAGCGTATACTTTAGTACAATTGTTAATTTTATAGATCAATTAAAAGCTACTGAGCAAAATATGATGGTAGAAAGGTTATACGAACATGAAGGAAAAATGACAGAGAGAAAACAAATCCAGCTGATGATGGATACTCTGTTTATATCTCTTGAATATCGTAACATCGCCGCTCATGGTGGACGCATTTACAATCACAAGTGTACCCGGCCACTGCACTTTACTGATGATATAGAACTTTTTGCACCAGGGTTTTGTTTACTTTTGCGATTATTAAACCTATTAAAATATCAGGGGCCTTACAATTACTTAAGCAAAGTTTTAAATCGTGAGCTAAATAGACATTGCAATGCGTTCCCTCAGGACATCACCTATCTCAGTCAAATCCTTAACGTGAAGATTTCTTCACATCAAGTAGTATGGACAACTGATAAAAGTAATAAATACCATTCAAATAGATATTGCAGCGGATTAAAAGGTGCGAAAGGAATGCACTTGGAAAAGGCTCAGGAACTTGGCTTTATTGAGTGCAAAAAGTGTTGTCCTTAAACCATAATTGAAAAACCGCCCCGACTGCAATCGGAACGGCTTTACATAGATTTTCTCTTACCAGACACATCCGGAAAGATATATCTACCTCATCAGTAGAATTATATCATTTTCCAAACGTCCTGGCAAGAGGGCGTATTTTTTATACCCAAAAATAAGTTGTGACATCACAACTCACGAAAGGAAATGATATTATGGCTGAAAAAAAGAAGAAAAGAAAGGATGGCCGATACTCCAAACAACTAACCATAGGACTAAGGAACGGTAAGCCGATCCGAAAAACCATTTATGGAAAGACGCAAAAAGAACTGGACAAGAATTATAGGGATTTCATGAGTCTTAAGGACAAAGGAATTATCCTGCAAGAGGAAAACATGACCTTTCGGGAATTATCTGATCTGTGGCTCACGAATGAGAAAGTGGGGCGCATTAAGGAACAATCCATCAAGGTAATCAAAAGCCAGCTTCAAAGCATAAATGCCTACATAGGAGACATCAAGGTAAAAGACTTAAGGCAGAGCCACATTGAAGGAATCCGGCAGGCACATATAAAGGCAGGTAAGTCAGCCCGGTATAACCAATGTCTGATCACCACCCGTGCAATGATTAGATATGCGGTCCGTAAAGACATTGTAACAAGAGATGTTACTGAAGGCCTGTTAAAGGCTAAGCACGAAGCAAAGGCAAAGAGAGCTCTTACACGCATGGAAAGAGATCTGATCGCCCAGGCAGACTTCAGCAAGTTTGAACATTGTTTTGTAAACCTTCTGCTTTATACCGGCCTGCGAAAAAGTGAGGCCCTGGCGTTAAATGTATCTGACATAGACTTAAGACATAAAAAGATCAATGTAAACAAGACATTGGTCACAAGTAAAAAAGTGGAAAGCTGCTTACAGGATTACACAAAAACAAAAGCAGGAATGCGGCAAGTGCCGGTCCCTGCGCCTCTGTTCCCTATCTTGAAAGACTATGTTTCAGGAAGAAGCGGTATCCTGTTTACCTCCCGCACCGGCAGCTATATTGGCAACGGATCCATGTGCAATCATTGGAAAAATATTCTCACAAAACTCCAAGCCATAAGCAAAGAACCCCTGGCAGAGGACATTACCCCGCATACCTTCCGGCATACCTACGCCAGCGACTTATATAAATCTGGAATAGATATCAAGCAGGCTCAATACTTACTCGGTCATGACGACATTAAAACTACGCTGGACACTTACACTCACTTTGGGTACGCTGATGTCAAAGTAGACAAGCTGGAAGCCTATTACGATGCAGTCAAAATGCAGTCAAATAAAAAAGTGATCCCCCTGAAACACGCATAAACAAAGGGTTTCAGAGGGTTAATAAAAATCTTTATCTTTTTTCTTAAGTTATTTCACCGTACCTTCCTAAAAAGCTTTGCGTACGCAAATTACTGGAGGAAAATACCTCCTCAGGAGTGCCTTCCTCCACAATCATTCCATCAGCCATAAAAATGACCCTGTCCGAAATATCCCTGGCAAAGGCCATCTCATGGGTTACGATGACCATGGTGATTTGCATGTCTGCAAGAGATTTAATGACCTTCAATACCTCTCCTGTAAGCTCTGGATCCAGGGCGGAGGTGGGTTCATCAAAAAACAGAATCCTGGGATTTAAGGCCAGGGCTCTTGCTATGGCCACACGCTGGCACTGTCCCCCAGAAAGCTGGCAGGGATAAGCCCCTGCCTTATCCTCCAGCCCCATTTTCCGGAGAAGCTCCATGGCCTCAGAAAAAACCTCATCCTTATCCCGTTTCTGCACATGGATGGGCCCATCAGTAATATTTTTCATAACCGTCATATGAGGAAACAAATGAAAGTTTTGAAATACCAGTCCGTAATTTTTCTGTATTTCCTTCCGTTTCTCTCCTTTTGCATAAACGGCCCGTCCATGGGGTCCGTTCCACGCGGCCTTTTCTCCCAGATAATTCAGTTCTCCCCCATCCATCTCTTCCAGCATGGTGGCACACCGAAGCAAAGTGGATTTGCCTGAGCCTGACGGGCCGATGATGGAGACGATCTCCCCTTCCTCTACCGACAGGGAGATATCCCGAAGAACACCCTGGCCATCAAACGCTTTTTTCACATGGTTCATTTCCAGTAAGTTCATCTTCTCTTCCTCCTATTGATAATAGTTCATCCGTTTTTCTATGTACTCCATCCCCAATGCCACAATGAGGTTGAAAATATAATAGAACAAACCCGCAGCCACAAATGGAATCAGGCTTGTCTGAGAAGATGCCAGGGCCTTGGCAACTGCAAACATCTCCAGAACACTGATGGTAAATGCCAGGGAAGTGTCCTTAACCAGGGTAATGACCTCATTGGTCACCGACGGCAGGATCCGCTTTACCACCTGAGGAAATATGATACGGAAAAAAGTCTGGTGCTTGGAATAACCCAAAAGCTTAGCAGCCTCATATTGCCCTACTGGCATGGACTGGATC
>JAEWRS010000061.1 GCA_023398855.1 Bacillota bacterium | reverse complement strand
TCATCCAGCAGCGGTTTTGCCGCAGCCTGTATTGCGTCTTCCCAACAGTCAAATCCTTGATGAAAACAGACTCTGTTTTTATCCACTAATTCTTTTAACAGCATATCCCTCTGCTCCTCTTCTACTTTGCCAGCTCATCAGGGAAATGGTCTCTGACTGTCTGAAGGAGTGCTTCTGCAACAGCCTTTGCGTCTATGAGATTCAGAATCTCAACAATGATTGCCTGGCTTGCAGGGATCATGGTTGCCCACTCCGGGCTGGTGAGCACAATGTCTTTGTCATTTAAGTATCCCATGGCTTCCCCAAAGGCACAGGAATCTACAGAAGCATCGATTCCATTCTGATCACAGATTCTTCTTACATTGATTTTGAGGATCGTGCTTGTCCCCATACCATTGCCACATACACATAAAATATTTATCATATTATTTTCTCCTGTCTCATGGTGGTTTTTATTGTGATATTTTATTATCCTGCAATCGGGATTCCAAACATACTGCCAATAAATTTAAATATTGCAATAATAGCAACCCATACAGTCGCGTAATCAATATTGCCCTGCCACCAGGTAAGATTCATCATGTTTACAGCTATGGCAGAACCAAGAATCTGAACTAGTCCACACAGGGTACAAAGTATGACCGCGGCTTTCCAGCCGCCAAACTTATTTGCAAAAATCGCAACAGTCGCATTGTCAAAAAACAGCGGGATAAACCCTGGTACCAGAAATATAGGGGATTTGAAAATAAGCAGCAGGATCAGCCCGATTACTTCTCCCAGAGCACCGAATAAAAGTCCCAATACAACAGATTTGGGTGCAAAAGCAAAAATAGCCGCACAATCCACACCGGCAACTGCTCCAGGGAGCAATTTATCGGAAATTCCTTTAAAGGACATCATCAGTTCTCCCACAAACATACGTACACCATAAAGAAGAACAGTGATGTTGGCCGTAAGGGTAATGCTGATCCAGATAAGAAAGATCACGTTATTTTTCAGTCCGCCCTGGTTTAAACCTTCCGCACTTCGCAGCCAGTCAATATTCTCCTGACCAATGACAAGGAAAATGGCAATGGCGGAAAGGACCATTACAAGGCAGGTGGCAATGATATTATCCTGAAGAAAGTTTAAAGATTGAGGCATTTTCTTCTTCTCAATGTCATCCTTTTCCGGATTTCCAATAAACGGAGCAACCTTATAAGAAAGCCAGCTGAAAAACATCTGCTGATGAGCCACGGTGAAATCCGCTCCCGTGATTGCGGCAGTGGGCTTAATTAACATGGTAGATGAAATTCCCCAATAAACTGCGGTGACCGCTGCTGCAATGAAAACAGTAGGCAGCATTCCCAGCCCCAGGAACCGCCAGACAATGTAGGTGGTAATTCCGGTCTGAACCAGCATGACATTTCCTGTCAGGAAAACAGCACGTATCTTTGTGTATTTCTGGAAAGCAACCATCACCAGATTTATGCAAAAGGCAGCTAAAAGTGTGTAAATCCCCCAGGTGGCACCGGTCCCGCTTCCTAGGATCGCATCCATCTTTTCATAGGATGCGGTCATGGTCGGATAAGTATTCAGTCCTGCTCCGTTAATTCCAGTGGCCTTTTGGACAGCAATTAACAATTTTCCGAAATTATTAATCAAGGCACTGGATCCCATTCCCATGACAATGATTCCCACAGAAGCCTTTGCGGCTCCCATCAATGCCTTGGAGAATTTCTGCTTCATGCATATATAACCGATAAATACAATGATCGCCATTAAAAGAAACGGCTGTCCAAAAATCTGGTTTAACAATAAATTCAATATGTACTTCACTATTTTCCCCTCCGTTTACACGATTCTTTACTTTCAGTTAATGCACGGTATCCGTTCCATGGGCAAATGCTCGTGCAGCATGGTGCAAAGCTGATCCAAGCAGGTTTTTTTTACGATGACAGTAAACCTTTTATGCTTGTCTTCACAAGTTACCGATACCCATAACAGCTCCGTTTCTTTAAACTCCACCTTCTCCATCTGACCCCAGGGTATTGTGCATCCGTTTTTCTCAACCCCTGCATTTGAGAAACCGTTTCTCAGTCCCATAAATAACAGTGCCATAATCAACAATAAAATATTCCGTGTCATGATGATCGTGCTGATCTGTTCTGCAACTGGAAACATTAGTTGTGCGCCGCCTACGAGGCAGATACCCAAGAATAAATTACATCTTCCCCTTATGAGTATCTTCCTGTTTTTTTTGTTTATGTATATTACTTCCAAAACAATTCCCAGCGCGAGCATAATGCAAATAGTATAAACCAAATCCCTTTCACCTCCTTTACATTTGTTCACCATTATTTACATATGTTCTTTACAAATGAAGTGTAACATATTGTTGTACAAAATGCAAGAAAAAACTCTAATTTTTTTTAAAATTTTCACTGCTCTGCACAAATGTTCAAAAACGTCAAAAAAACAGTATCAGGGCTCACTTCCCTTCACTGTTTTCCTGTAATAGAAAAGAACCAGCCAAGACAGCCGGTCCTTTTCATGATCTTTAATTCTTATTTTTTCCCTTCCTGTTGCGGCGCTGATTTAATATCCGCTCAAAATCCTTTTCCGACCCATCCGCTTTTAAGCGCCTTCTTCTCTCTTCTCTCCGAAGGGCAATTTCCCTTGCTTCTTTCTTTTTCATGTAAAGAAAGAGTCCGATTCCTCCTGCCAGTGCAAGAGCAGCAATAAGTCCTGCCGCAGCCAGGATTCCGCCTCCTTTTCTTCCGGCAGATGCATTTCCAATACCAGAGCTGGTTTTCGGTTCCTCCGGCTTTGTCTCAGCACTTGTCTGCTCTGAGCTCTGACTCATTGGCTCTTCGCTCTTTTTCTCCATTAGGTAGGCCTGGCCCACCTTTCTGTCATTGTAGGAATATTGGATTAAAGCAACTGCCCTTTCCGGACTTGCTTTAGGAAGATTTGTCACCAAAGTTTTATCCGCCTGGGAAAACTCCGCTCCCTTTGGTAACGTGATGACCCGGTCCGTCTCCAATTCCAGATCAGAAGGCTGATAAGCTTTTCCGTTGATTTCAACAGGATCTTCACCTGTTGTATAGGCGGTTTCATTTCCTGTCACAGGGAAATTCTCAAAACGGCTGAACCCAAATTCCAGAAGGGCCTTCCCATCAATAAAATACTGCTTGGGACTTCCTTTCAGAATAATAGAAATAAGTTTTTTTCCATCCTGTTCCCCATAGGTAACAAGTGTATTTCCCGCCTTAACCAGATATCCGGTCTTACCGGCCACTGCCGAAGGGCAGTAAAACTCACTCTTGGAGTCCTTTGTTTTTACCAGCCGGTGCTCATTATAAATGGTAAGCCCGTCAGGATTCCTGGAAGTAGGCGGAATATTGCGGCTGATGGCTGAACTGATCTCCACGAGCTTTTTATTACTGTAAGCTGCTTTTGCTATAAGGGCCATATCATAGGCAGTCACATACTGGGTATCTCCGTTAAGGCCCGAAGGATTGTCAAAATGACTTTCTGTACAGCCAAGACTCTGTAGCTTTTCATTCATCATGGCGACAAACTTTTCCCTGCTCCCTGCCACATGTTCTGCAAGGGCATTGGCCGCCTGGTTGCAGGAGTGAAGGATCAAAGAATAGAGACAGTCTTCCACAGAGAGCTTGTCCCCTGTGTCCACATTTAATTTGTTTCCGCTGCCTTCTTCCACATTGTATATGGAATCTTTTGAAAAGGTCACCATATCCTCAAGATTTGCATTCTCTAACACGATAAGGGCAGTCAAAACCTTGGTTATGCTGGCCGGCGGATAGGGTGCATGGATATTCTGGCCGAATAAAACAGCTCCTGAATCTCCGTCTATCACAATCCCGGCTTCCGCCTGAATGCCTGTATCAGACGGCCAGTCCGGTGCTCCAAATACAGTCATAAGAAACAACTGACTAACCAATATACAGCTAATCAGTACCTTTATTCTCTGATTCACGTATCATCCTCCTGACATGAAATATGCCTTAAAGCCGCATTCAGATTATTATACGGTTTTAAGGCACTATTTTACTTCGCATAATCTATAACCTGCCCCGGGATTCCTTACCTATCATTTCACTGACCTCAGACTAATCTGAAAAAGGGCATTTATATTATAATACATCAAATCTTTCTTATATTCAAGAAAAACATGTAAAATGACTATTTGGAAATCCTTTCCTGGAAACCTGATTGTCTGCACCTGTCAGGCAGATGCTGCCGTTTTTTGAGCAATAAAAAAAATGCCCTAACCCCGTATAAATACTAGCTTTTTACGGTTTAGGGCATTTATCTTTTCATTTTAAATAATTACTTCGCGTAATCTGTAACTCTGGATTCGCGGATCACGTTGACTTTGATTTGTCCCGGGTACTCCAGGGATTCTTCAATTTTTTTAGATATATCACGGGCTAAAAGCACCATGTCATCATCGTTAATCTGTTCCGGAACCACCATAATCCGAACTTCTCGTCCTGCCTGAATGGCAAAAGACTTGTCCACTCCTTTAAAGGAATTGGTAATATCTTCTAACTGTTTTAATCTGTTTGTATATGTCTCCAGAGTTTCTCTTCTTGCC
>JAEWRS010000029.1 GCA_023398855.1 Bacillota bacterium | reverse complement strand
AATCAGTTTTCCATAATCCTTTACCTGATGGTTTCGCTTCATTGCAGAAGCGGCCAGATCACCGATCTGGGAGATCACCGCCCCAATGGCACATGCCAGGCCGCAGGCAACCTGTGGATTTCGTATCTCCAGCATGGAGCCTCCAAAGACAGATGCGTATAGGAATCCTAAAAGTGCTGCCCCTGCCACTCCGCCTATTGCTCCTTCTATGGATTTTTTAGGACTTACCAGGGGAGCCAGCCTGTGTTTCCCTATCAGCATTCCGACGCAATAGGCACAGGTATCACACCCCCACGAGCTTAAAAACACCAGCCAAACCAGGTATTTTCCATCCACCATAGTGCGGACCTGATAGAGATAAGACAGCATGGCTGCAACATAGAAAACTCCAAAAAAGGCAACTGTCACTTCTTCCATCTGATATCTTGGAAAGGTAAATACATAAATACTCATGAGAATCATTAAAAAAGCGATGGACATGAGCATCATAAACTGTTCTCCGCCAAACCACAACAGCCCATAGTAAGACAGGGCCGTTATATACCCCATATAGCCCAATGGGTTTTTCTGTATCTTCATCACACGATACAACTCAAACAAACCAATCATAGAAATAGATAAGGTTGTAACAAAAAGCAAAATTCCCCCGCTTCCAACTGTTAAAAGAGCAATTAAAACGAGAATGACTCCGCTCACCAGTCTGGTTGTAAACATGGCGTTTCCTCCCTCCTAATCACTTCACTCCCCCAAATCTTCGTTCCCTACTATTGTACGCTGCAATTGCCTTTTTCATTTCATCCATATTAAAATCAGGCCAATAACAATCTGTCACATAAAGCTCTGTATAGGCCAGCTGCCACAACAAATAGTTGGATAGCCTCAGTTCCCCGCTGGTCCGGATAAGAAGGTCCGGATCCGGAATTTCAGCCGTATCCAGGTAAGAGGCAAAAACCTCCTCCGTCATTTCCTCAGGCAGAAGCTTACCAGCCGCTGAATCATTCATAATATTTCTTGCAGCCCGAATGATCTCATCACGGCCTCCGTAATTGACTGCAATAACAAAGGTGAGGCCTGTATTGTCTTTTGTCTGCTCTACCAATCTGCCAATTCCATCTATAATATCCTGATCAAATCTGTTCCGGTCTCCAATCATCTTCACACGCACGTTATTGGCGTTGGCAATCTTTAAAAGCCTGACCATATAGTAACGAAACAGCTGCATCAAAGCACCCACTTCATCAGAAGTGCGCTTCCAGTTTTCTGTAGAAAAACCATATACGGTCAGATATTTAATCCCTAGTCTGGCAGCGTCCTCCACCGTCTTTTCTACGACCACACACCCTTCCTTGTGGCCCATGCTCCTTGGAAGTCCCCTTTTTTTTGCCCATCAGCCAATGCCATCTAAAATTATGGCAACATGGGCAGGAATTACCGTATTTTCGTTCATTTTATCCATACAATGCTGCTCCTTTTAAAACACAAAACAGGACAGGCAAAATGCCTGCCCCCCTGTTCTTGATTTTTATACAGTAAGAAGATCTTTTGACTTTTCTTCAACTGCTTTTTCTACTTTTTCAACCATCTTATCTGTCAGCTTCTGAATCTTGTCTTCAGCCTCTGCCTGCTCATCTTCAGAGATTTCCTCTGCCTTTAACTGCTTTTTAAAGGCGTCATTGGCATCACGGCGAATATTACGGATGGCGATTTTAGCAGCCTCTCCTTTTTTCTTAACATCCTTTACCAATTCTTTTCTGCGTTCCTCTGTAAGCTCAGGAAATACAAGACGGATCACATTGCCGTCATTGGTGGGATTGATCCCCAAGTCGGAAGTGAGAATTGCCTTTTCAATCGCTTTCAACAGATTTCTCTCCCAGGGCTGTATCACAATCATACGGGCTTCCGGGATTGAAACATTGCCTACCTGCTGGATGGGAGTAGGTGTACCATAATAGTCCACTCTTATTCTATCCAGCACATGGGGATTGGCACGTCCTGCGCGGATCGTCATAAAATCATTCTCCAGCGCCTTTAATGTTTTGTTCATCTTGTCTTCGTAAACCTGTAAACTCTCCTGCATATCGTCCTCCTGTTTATGCGGTCACTATGGTACCGTTTATTTTTCCCTGCATTGCATTGACAATGCCATCATTCTCATTTAAGCTGAATACCGCAAGGGGCATTTTATTTTCCATGCACATAATGGAAGCTGTTAAATCAATGACACCAAGCTGTTTATCAATAACCTCCTGAATAGAGATCCTATCATATTTCAAAGCATTGGGATTTACCTTGGGATCACTGTCATAAACTCCGTCAATGGATTTTGCCAGCAAAATACAGTCCGCATTCATCTCAATGGCCCTGAGTGCAACACCTGTATCTGTGGAAAAATAAGGATGTCCTGTTCCTCCTGCAAAAAAAACAACCTCTCCCTGGGCAAAATACTCATTAGCCCTGTCTTTGGAAAAGAGCTCTGTCATGGAACCACATGCAAAGGGTGTCAGAATATGGGTGTTCATCCCTGTATTGCGGAAAATCTCTGAAACATAAATGCAGTTCATTATGGTAGCAAGCATGCCGATCTGATCTGCCTTGGGGCGGTCAATGGCATCACTGGTTCTGCCTCTCCAAAAGTTACCTCCGCCAATGACAACGCCCACTTGAACGCCTGTCTCAACGGATATTTTAACCTGCCGTGCTACTTCCTTAACCGTGGCTTCGTCAAAGCCCGTCTTATTTGCACCGGCAAGAGCCTCGCCACTGAGTTTTAATAATACACGTCTTGGATTCATAGCCTTAAACTCTCCTGTACTTTTGTATTGTCTTAAGAGATTATAGCATACTTTTGGATGGTTGGAAAGAGGAAGTTTCCAGTCCCGGGGCAATGGCAGGTACAAAAACAAAACACCCGGGAAACAATCCCCGGGTGTTTTAATACAGTTGTAGTAATCTTACTGATCCATGGTTGCATACTGGAAGAACCAGTAGCCATATGGAGACCACCAGATTCCTTTTAATTTAGGATCCTGCAGCCATGGCTGGTTATAATAAGCAACCGGAGCTACTGCAGAATCATCTAAGAGCATGTTCTCTGCTTTGTGTAATAAAGAATAATGCTTATCAACATCAGGAGTAGAGTTTGCTTCGTCAATTAACTTATCGTATTCAGGATTATTGTACTTACCATTATTATTACCGCTGGTAGACTTAAGCAGGTTCAGCATATTGGAAGGATCATCATAGTCATATAACCAACCGTCACGTGCAATCTGGAAATCTCCTGCACGGCGGGTAGGGGTAAAGGTCGCCCATTCAAGAATCTTAATATCAAGGTTAACGCCCAGTGCCTCTTTCCAGCAGCTCTGTAAATATTCTGCCAAAGGTTTATGGAAGAGCTGGTCATTGGTCATATATTCAATAGTTGGGAATCCCTTTCCATCCGGATATCCTGCTTTTGCAAGAAGTTCTTTTGCCTTTGCAACATCAGAATCATAGTCACTGACATTAAAGAAATCACCGCCGTTATTCTTCCGTGTAACATCTTCAAAGGAAGAACCGTTCTCTGCATCAGAGATGCCAGGTCCAACAAAATTGGTTGCCGGTGTATAGATTCCCTGCATAACCGTATTGGCAGCATAGTCACGGTCAATAGCAAGACTCAGTGCCTTACGTACATCAGGGTTGGTAAAAGGTTCCTTCTGGGTCTGGAAACTGATGTAATAGGTACCCATGGTAGATCCGATCCGGAAATCTTCCGTATTTCTTAAACTGGGAATTTCTTCTGTAGGAAGGGTCTTGATTAAAGAAACTTCTCCTGCCTGATATGCGCTGTAAGCTGCATTTCCATCTTCCATCAGAACGAATTTCAATGTGTTTAATGTAACCTTATCTGCACCCCAGTAATTTTCGTTCTTAGTAAAGGTAATATGAGAACCTGGTACCCATTCCAACATTTTTAAAGGACCATTGCTCACATAAGTTTCAGGCTGCAGAGTCCACTTGTCACCATTGGCTTCAATCGCTGCTTTCTGAACCGGAACCATAGAAGCATGAGTGATCAGCTTTGAGAAATATACACAGGGTACGGAAAGCTCAACTACAAATGTCTTATCATCCGGAGCCGTAAGGCCAAGGGCATCCAGATTACCATCTACGGCTTCCTTATATCCCTTTACGTATCCCAGCATATCTCCTGCATATGGAGCCGCTGTATTAGGATCGGCAAGCCTTTTCCAGGAATAAACAAAATCACCGGCTGTCAGAGGGGTACCGTCACTCCATTTTAAACCATCACGAAGATGGAAGGTATAAGTAAGGCCGTCATCTGATACGTCGTAAGTTTCTGCCTGACCGCCTACGATCTTATTCTCTGAATCCACAATCATCAGGGGTTCAAATGCATGAACAATTACATTCGCGCCGTCTACTGCGCTGTTCAGTGC
>JAEWRS010000017.1 GCA_023398855.1 Bacillota bacterium | reverse complement strand
CAACTACAGTATAACTTTATTTTCCATTTATTTCAAGAAATTTTAATAAAAATTTAATAAAGTACTCATTATTTTTATTAATTCTATTAATTAGTTAAGCTAATGAATTTGTTGTATTAATTAGTATGGTTAATTTACATAAAAGGATCAGAGGATATTGGCCTGCGGTATGCCCATGTAAGAGTATCTTTTCGCACAGCAAAAAGCCGGAGAGGTGCAGAGCAAATTACTCTTGCACATCTCCGGCAATAAACCACCGTATTACTGCAGCCAGAAGACTGTTTTATCCTTACCGTATTCAAGCTGAAACCGGAGTCCGGCAAAGTATTCCTCTAAAGCCTGGTAAAGCTCCCCCCATTGCTCTCTGCTGTTTTGGTCATCTAAGGATTCGATCCAGCAGGACTGCTTTCCGCAGGCATCCCTTAGATGGATTTTAAATTTCAGATCTTTTTCTCTGATCCTTTCATTGCAATGCAGAATCTCGGTGATTGATACAATCTTCATATATGCCTCTATTCCTGACCCTGATACTTTCTTGCCTGTTCCTCGATGTATTCCAGATCATCAAAATAATTAATCTTCATCGCTTCCTTAACCCCTTTTAAGGTCCGGGCAGCAGCGGCCCCTGCTTTATCGCTTCCATTTTTTAATATCTGATATACATGTGGAATGTCGGCTTCATATTCCTTCCGTCTTCTGCGGATGGGCTCTAATTCTGCCTGGAGAACGCTGTTTAGGAAACGCTTCACCTTCACATCACCTAAACCACCCCTCCTGTAATGATCCTTCAGTTCATCAAGATTCTTATAATCAGGAAGATATTTTTCAAAGTCTTCATCCTTGCAGAAAGCATCAAGGTAGGTAAATACCGTATTCCCTTCTATTTCTCCAGGATCGGATACCTGGATGTGGTTGGGATCTGTGTACATGCTCATGACCTTTTTCTTTACTTCATCTTCTGTGTCGGATAAATAGATGCAGTTACCAAGTGATTTGCTCATCTTAGCCTTGCCATCAGTTCCCGGAAGCCGTAAGCACGCCTTATTGTCAGGAAGCAGGACTTCAGGCTCTACAAGAGCATCTCCGTAAACAGAATTGAACTTTCGAACAATTTCTCTGGTCTGCTCAATCATTGGCTCCTGATCTTCACCCACAGGTACCGTAGTGGCCTGAAACGCAGTTATATCAGCCGCCTGGCTGATTGGATAGGTAAAAAAGCCTACAGGAATACTGGTTTCAAAATTCCTCATGGCGATCTCGGATTTTACCGTAGGATTCCGCTGCAGCCTGGATACGGTTACCAGATTCATATAATAAAAGGACAGCTCCGTAAGTTCCGGAATCTGTGACTGGATAAACAAAGTAGATTTTTCCGGATCCAGTCCGCAGGAAAGGTAATCCAGCGCAACCTCAATAATATTCTGACGGACTTTTTCCGGATTATCGGCGTTATCCGTAAGCGCCTGGGCATCCGCGATCATAATAAAAATCTCATCAAATTCCCCGGAATTCTGCAATTCCACTCTGCGCTTTAATGACCCCACGTAATGACCGATGTGAAGTTTTCCGGTGGGTCTGTCCCCTGTTAATATAATCTTTCCCATGTCTTTTTGGTACCTCCAGATGTATTGTATCGTAAATCCGCAGTTCAGCGCGGACTAATTGCTTTTGTGGATATTATACCATTCATACCGTATTTGTCAATCGGACTGGTTATTTTGCGCGAAATACTCCCTCAGCATAGGCAACGGAAGCCATGGCATCCTTACAGTATTGGTCTGCGCCAATTGTCTTTGCATATCCTTCCGTAAGCACGGCTCCTCCTACCATCACCTTCACAGAAGGAGTTGTCTCCCTAAGCTGTCTGATGGTCTCTTCCATGCTGGGCACTGTGGTGGTCATAAGTGCGCTTAAGCCAACCAGCTTTACCTCATTTTCCACCGCTGTTTCCACAATCTTCTCTGGTGGAACGTCCTTTCCCAGATCAATCACATCATAGCTGTAGTTTTCCAGAAGCACCTTTACAATATTCTTGCCGATATCATGAATGTCTCCCTTTACCGTAGCCAGAATGATCTTTCCCTTTTTCTCCTGGGCCATGCCGCTTTCTGCCAGCTTCTCTTTGATTACCTCAAAGGCTGCCTTGGCTGCTTCTGCACTCATAAGAAGCTGAGGTAAAAATACAGTCCCATTTTCAAATCCCTTTCCTACACGGTCAAGGGCAGGAATCATCTCCTCATTTATGATGCTCAAAGGCTCCTGATCCTTTAGCAGATCCTTTACTGCCGCATGAGCCCTGTCTTTAAGACCCTTTGCAATGCTTTCTGAAAGGGGCATATCACTTCCGGAAATACCGTTTGCCATGGAGGAAGCTCCCGGCCTTACCGTTTCCCCCAGGGTAGCCACCTGGCCGCTGTAAACCGAAATATAGCCGCTGCACTGGGGATCCAGATCCGCCAGAGTCCTGAAGCTGTAATAAGATCGCATCATTGCTTCAGAATTGGGGTTCATGATGGCTGCGCTCAGGCCGCTCTGAAGGGCCAAAGCAAAAAAGGTGGAATTGATAATCTCTCTCTGGGGAAGACCAAAAGAAATATTGGAAACACCCAATATGGTCCTGCCTCCCAGCTCATCCCTGACCCGCCTCAATGTCTCAAGAGTTGTCAGTGCCCCTTTGCTGTCAGAGCTGACTGTCATGCAAAGGGCATCTATAATAATATCTTTTTTTTCAATTCCGTATTCTGCGGCTTTTTTATAAATCTTCTTTGCAACTGCCATCCGTCCCTCTGCTGTCTCTGGGATGCCTTCTTCATCCAGAGCCAGGGCCACTGCAACGCCGCCATACCGTTTTACCAGCGGAAAAATAGTCTCCATCACTTCCTTTTTCCCATTTACGGAGTTGATAAGAGGTTTTCCGTTGTACGCTCTCATAGCCCGCTCCATTGCCACTGTATTGGAGGTATCAATCTGAAGAGGCAGATCAATAATACTCTGAAGCTCCTTGATCACTTCCACCATCATGGAAGGCTCGTCTATTTCCGGAAGTCCTACATTCACGTCCAGAACGTGGGCACCATGATCCTGCTGCGTCACTCCTTCCCGAAGGATATATTCCAGGTTGTGATCCCTAAGAGCCTGCTTAAACTTGGACTTTCCTGTTGGATTAATCCTTTCCCCAATGATAACCGGATCATCACCGATCAGGACCGCCTGTGCATAGGAAGAAATGACAGTCCTGTTTTTCTTATCCGGAAGCCTGGCAGGAACATCCTTACAAAGAGCAACCGTTTTTTTAATATGCTCTGGAGTAGTTCCGCAGCAGCCGCCGATTATACAGGCCCCTTTCTCTGCAATTTCCTTCATGGCAGACGCAAATTCTTCCGCGTCAATATCATAAACGGTTTTCCCGCCTTCGCTCCTTGGAAGCCCTGCATTGGGATTTACAATAACCGGTATGGAAACCACCTTCATGATTTCCTCTAAAATCCCCTTCATCTGAATCGGGCCCAGTCCGCAGTTGATTCCAAGAGCATCCACCCCCAGACCCTCTAAAAGAGCAACCGTTGATTCTACGTTTCCGCCTGTCAGAAGTTTTCCCTTTTCATCAAAAATCATGGTCACGAATACAGGAAGATTGCTGTTTTCCTTTGCAGCCAGCACAGCAGCCTTTGCTTCATAGCTGTCGCTCATGGTCTCAATGAGCACCAAATCCGCACCTTCCCGCTCCCCAATCCTCACAACCCGGGAAAACATATCATATGCATCCTCAAAGTCCAGATCCCCAAGAGGCTTTAACAGCTTTCCCGTGGGACCTAAATCAAGGGCAATATACCCTTTCCTCTTTTCTCCGGAAAAATCAGCCGATTCAAGCGCATTTCTGGCATTTTTCAGTGCTGCAGTTACCACCTCTTCCAGATCAAATTCCGCACCTTTGTGGAATTTTAAGCCATTGGCGCCAAAGGTATTGGTCTTTATAATATCTGCACCCGCTTCCAGATAATCCCGGTGCAGCCTTGTAATAATATCCGGGTGTTTTAAATTCCATGTTTCCGGCAGTTCTCCCGGTTCTAAACCACTGGCCTGCAAAAGGCTTCCTGTTCCGCCGTCAAAAAATACAATCCGTTTCTTTATCTCTTCTAAAATTCCTGCCATAGGTTCCTCCATATGCGTTTGTAGCTTTAACTTCTCCTGTATGCACAATCCGTTTTTACACAGGATTCACAGCCCTTTATCTCACAGCGGTAAGGTTTCCCGCTGACTCCCATGACCGCGGTAACAGACTTGGAAGGGGTCATGAGGAGGCTGTCCGTGAGCATAATGCCAATCCTTTTAGGCGTTTCCAAAACCGCCGTAATATCCCTTTGGCACTCTAAGGGAAAATCTCCGTAGCCTGGGCTGAATCTGGGCCTTAAATACAGGTTCTTCTCTTCATACTCCTGCTTCAGCTTTTGGTTCTCTTCGTCACAGTACTCCTCAATCATGGCAGTGGCGGCTGCCTGCATAATAACCGCTTTGCTCATCTGCAGCTTTGTATACCTGTGCAGAAGCACATCTACTCCTGCACCTAAAGTAGCTGCAAATAAGATCACCTGCTGGCAATCTGCCAGGTTCCTGCTTAAATTCCGGCTTATGGTCTGAAATACTGTGAAATTAACAGTATCCTGGCCAGACAGTTCTAAGGGATATACCCGGCTTATACTTTTAGGGGATGCAGCAGTCAAAAGCTCTCTGACACATTCTTCAATCAAGGAATTTACGGTTTCATCCCCGTCATTCTTCCCGTATCCCAGATAACGCCGGATCTCCTTTCGGCTGATTTCCATTGACATTCCTCCATTTCTATTTAAAATGGGCCCGACTCTTTTAAAAGGAGCCGGACCCTGATGAAAAGGAATCACAGTATCTCAGAAAGGTTCTCCTTGATTTTTAACGCCACATCCGGCTTATTCATGGAATAAACATGAATGGCATTGACTCCGTTGGCGATAAGGTCAATGATCTGTTCTGTAGCATAGGCGATTCCTGCCTGTTTCATTGCTGACGGATTTTCTCCGAACCTGTCTACAATGGCTTTAAAGCGGGAAGGCAGATAGGTTCCTGACAGCTGGCAGCTTCGGATGATCTGCCTTACATTGGTCACAGGCATGATTCCTGCAACCACTGGAACAGTAACTCCTTTTTCCCTGATTCGGTACAGATAATTGTATAAAATATTGTTGTCAAAAAACATCTGAGTGGTAACAAAATCGCAGCCTGCCTCCACTTTTTGTTTTAAGTAATCCATATCAATGGTCTTACTGGCTGATTCCACATGGCCTTCCGGATAGCAGGCGGCACCAATACAAAAATCGCCTGACTGTTTTATTTCCCTGATCAATTCAGAGGCATAATTGAAATCCCTCTTAACAGGGGCATCAGCAGGCATATCTCCCCGGAGAGCCAGTACATTATCAATTCCGGCTTTTTTCAGTTCATCAAGGACCTGGTGCACCTTTTCTTTGGTGGAAGAAACACAGGTCAGATGAGCCAAGGCTGTTACATGATACTCATGGTGCAAGGCGGAAGCGATATCAACGGTGTACTGGCTGGTTCCACCTCCTGCTCCGTATGTAACACTCATAAATGCCGGATTCAGCTTTGCGATTTCCGCCGCTGCCCGCTCCACTGATTCATATTTATCCTCCGTCTTAGGAGGAAATACTTCAAAGGATAAGGTAGGCTTTCCTTTGCCTAATATGTCTTTAATTTTCATCCAGTCTGTCTCCAATCTTATGTTTCCTGGTTGTTTCACATACACTTTGGACATAAAGGTCTTTTCGCAAAGCGCAGCATGTGTCAATTAAAACTTTATCACAAAAAACTGCATTTCGCAATATATCCTGTTTACGTCTCCTGACTTCCTATTGGATTACGGTTGCTGAATGAAACGTAAATCCTGATGCCATCATTGGTAATATAAGCATTAATGTCAAATAATCCTTCCATAAAGTACATTCCATCAACCTGCCATTCCGCTGTTCTGGCCTGCTCCATAATGGCAGGAATACTGCTTTCTTCCAGTGGGATTCCTGCTGCTGCCTCTGTCATTGACAAAAATTCCTCTAAGCATACAAGAGAAACCTCCCGGTCTTTTAAAAACGAAAGATAGTCATGGAGTTCTCCTGTAGCCGTATCATAATTGATGTCAACATACTGGTATACGTATCCCTCATCACTTGGCTCCAGCTGGCTGGTCACCTGATCCTCAAAAGTAAAACTTTCTATGGTCTCATAATAGGATATGGAACCACCTTCTTCTTCGAAGATATAATTATCGGAATAATTTCCCACATCTTCCACCTGATATCCATAGTCGGTTTTACTAAAAAACTGCCTCATGGACTCTGCAATCTGCCTTCCATCCACCGGAAAGTGAACATAGCCGCTGCATGCTTCCCCGGAGGCTTTCACTTCCTCTTCATCAAGCTCTGCAAAACCAGTATCATCGTACGGGATCGCGGTTTCATAATTGCTGTTGTAGCCTTGATTCTCCATCAACCGTTCAACAGTTCCAGTAAGCTTTGGAACAACATTGAAAGCAAACATCACGATGAGAAACCCTGCCAGGGAAGCCAGAGGCTTCTTTCCCGTTTTTGTCTGATCTGGTTTAAAAGGGCGGGAAGGATTGTGTCTGCCGTCCGGCGCTGTCTCTTTCTGAGTTCCAGGGGATTCAGGTCTCTGAGCCAGACTCTTGTAACTGGCCGGGTCCATGTTGTCCCCTTTCTGTTGATTTCCCTTATTATCAATATTGGGGCTCTCATGTTGTTCCTTGTAAAACGGGCGCATCTCATTTAAATAATAGTCCGTATTCCACAGTATGGGCCGCCGGATAACCTTCCTGCACCGTGAGCAGTAATTCATTTCATTTACCGGAAGATCACAAACCGGACAAATCTTTTTCATCATCCTTTATCCCTCCTTTTAACCCAATACCAGATGAGCCACTGCAATCTCGTCATCCTCCCTGAATCCCTGGGCACAAACCTGTATATCATAAATATATTTCTCTTTAAGGCCTGTAATGGAAATTATCTCTGGAATGCTCTTTCCTTCCTGGGCCAAGGCAAGTACCTGACGAACATCTGCAACCGTCTTTTTTAACAGTTCATCAGCTTGTCCGAAAGATTCCAAGCCATGGGTTTCCTGATCTGATTCCACAATAAAATCTTCCAGTGACATGTTCTTTTTATTTTCACTGCTGTTATAATAATCGGCTGAAATCTCCCAATCCTGTTCTTTCTCTGACATGTTAAACTCCTTTCCCCGGGATTTCAAAAACAGGCAGGTTCATCGGAACCCGCCTGATTATGTAGCTTTATAAATTTTACCTTTTATTTCTTAAAAAGTCTGGAATATTGATCTGGACTTCCTTATTTACAGTTGGACGATAAGGCTGTCCGCCTCCCTGAGAAGCTCCCTGGGGATTAGTCTGTCCTTGATAGTTTGGCTTTGTATAGTTTCCTGACCCGTAGTTCTGGTTTCCGTAATTCTGGTTATTATTTGGATAACTCTGATTATTATAAGCCGGATTGGAATAATTGTTGTTTCCATAATTAGGATTATAGTTTTGATTATATCCGGGATTAGCCGCAGTAGCTGCTGCCTCCTGATTCACGGTCTGGTTCTGAGCTGCTTTTGGCTGCTTATAGCCTGGATTGGAAAAATTCGTCATGACCTTGGACACCGGAGTCTCAGACTGAAGGTCCAGACCGGTTGCGATCACAGTAATGCTGGCTTCATCGTGAGCATTCTCATCATACATGGCACCAAAAATGATGTTTGCATCATCTCCTGCCATCTCCTGGACATAGCTGGCCGCCTCATTAGCTTCCACCAGGCTGATATCACCGGAAATATTGATGATGACATGAGAAGCGCCCTCAATAGTAGTCTCAAGCAGCGGACTGGATACCGCCTGCTTTACAGCCTCCAATGCCTTTTCATCACCCTTTGCCCGTCCAATACCGATATGGGCAATGCCCTTGTCTGTCATAACTGTCTGAACATCAGCAAAGTCCAGATTAATGAGTCCAGGCACATTAATTAAATCAGTAATGCCC
>JAEWRS010000530.1 GCA_023398855.1 Bacillota bacterium | reverse complement strand
ATACTGCGGGGAGAGATTATTCAACAGGGAGATGAATTAATACAGGGAGCGGGAAATAGAGATTATCTTGGGTATTACACAGATAAAAGTAATAATAAGCTGGAAAATATAGAAATGGCTTATATTCGATTCAGAACAAATTTAAAAAGAGAATTGGGGTGAAGGAATGAGTAAAGATTTATATAACGTAACTGAAAGAATTATTTTTAAGATAGGGAATAGCTTGGACTTATCTGAAACAAAGGCCATTTTATCCCATCTAAGGAATTCTATTGGCCGTGATATTTCAGAAACAGTTGAAGTTTGGCCATTAATGTTTGAAGAAGTACCGATGGAATACTTGAGTTCAAACGGAACACCCACCTGTCAGGAAAACGCAATATTAGCATCTTTGCAGCTGTATGCATTACACCAGCAGGGAAGAAGTAAATCAGTGCATGAAACATCAAGAAATAGTGTTGGAAAAGCATTACATGATATCAGGGATTTGAACAATATAGCATTAGACAGAAGATTTAATGCATTAATTACTTCTGGTAATTTTAAAGAATTAATCACACATTTACGTAATCTCATTAGTATATTTAAGCAAAAAACGGATAAAAAAATTGATTATGCTAAATTAGCAGAGGATTTCTATTGGTATCAGAAGTCACCGGAATCTGCTAATCGCATGCGTATACGTTGGGGACAAGATTATTATTTCTATCAAATAAAAGAAAAAGAAGGAGAAAAAAATGCAGAATAATATTTATGTTGATTTACATGTACTTCAGACTGTTCCGCCAAATAATATCAACCGGGACGATACAGGCAGTCCCAAAACAGCCCAATATGGAGGTGTTACACGAGCTCGTGTATCTTCTCAAAGCTGGAAAAAGGCTATGAGAGAATATTTTAAAAACCATGAAGACATAGAAACCTTAGGAATTAGAACAAAGAAAATTGTGCATTCACTTGCAAAAGTGATTATGGAAAAAAATCAATCAATTGACGAAAAGAATGCACTTAAGCTTGCAGAAGAGATTTTTAACAAAGCAAAGATTTCCACAAAAGACCAGGAAGCTAAAGCGCTTTTTTTCCTGGGTGGTAAACAGCAGGAAAAACTTGCTTCTTATGGAGTGGAACACTCGGATGATTTACAGACAAAAGAGATTCAGAATATCTTAAATAAAAATCAAAGCATTGATGTGGCTTTGTTTGGACGTATGGTTGCAGATGCGCCGGAATTAAACGTCGATGCATGTTCACAGGTTGCCCATTCTATATCGACACATGAAATTGCAACAGAGTTTGATTTTTTCACAGCCGTTGATGATTTAACCTCCAATGATCAGGCAGGCGCTGGTATGCTTGGAACGGTTGAATATAATTCGTCTACCTTATACAGGTATGCAAATGTGGCTGTGCATGAACTGAGCTTTCAACTGAGCGACAAAGCTGCCACAATAGAGGCATTAAAGCTTTTTGTGAAATCATTTGTGCTGTCCTTACCAACAGGTAAGATCAATACATTTGCAAATCAGACAGTTCCTGATGCACTAATTGTTTCTGTTCGTTCGGACCGTCCGGTAAACCTGGTAAATGCATTTGAGAATCCTGTTAAATCCCAAGGTGGATATGTAACAGGGTCTATTTCCAGGCTTAAAACAGAATTTGAAAAAATCAGCCGTTTTGCGGAGGCACCTATTATAGCGTTTACAGTGGGAGATTTAGAGGGACTGGGAGAAAGTAAGAAGAGTTTAACTGAGCTTTTGGCAACATTAGGAGAAACTATAGACAGATTGCTATAGGTGAGGTTCATGATGAAAACAATTATATTAAAATTTTCGGGTCCGCTGCAATCCTGGGGAATTGGTTCTTATTTTGAAACCAGGGATACGGCAAGATATCCAACAAAAAGTGCAGTTATTGGGCTAATTGGCGGTGCCTTGGGGTATCGTCGGAATGAAACTGAAAAAATACAAAGGCTCAACGAATTGTCTTTCGGAGTCCGTGTTGAGCAAAGGGGTACCTTATTAAAGGATTTCCACATTGCAAGGTCTGCAAATCAGACTTATGTGACGAACCGGTATTACCTGCAGGACGCTGTTTTTCTGGCAATGCTTTCTCATGAAGATTCCGATTGGATTGATACTGTGGCTAAAGCACTTGTTTCTCCTGTTTTCCCTCCCTTTATGGGTCGGCGTAGTGTTCCTGTTGATAGTGAATTTTTTCAGGGGGTAGTAGAAAATGATTTATTATCTACCGTGAAATCATACCAATGGCAGGCAAGTGAGTGGTATCAGAAAAAGCTTTCACAAGAAAGAAAACTGGACAGGATTATGTTAGATGCTTATGTAGATGCCAGTGTACTAGATGACTCGTCGCCATTGATGTTTCCAAGAGATAGAGCAGAATCGTTTGATTTGATGAATCGGAAGCATGGCTTTAGACCAGTAAAATCGATGAAGGTCGTAATTCAAATTGCAGAATTAAATAAAGACACAGAGCATGATGCCTTTCAAGGGATAGGAGGCGTATGATGTATTATATTTCGCGAGTAGAAATCGATACACAAAACCGAAGAAAAATTTCGGAGTTAACTCATTTAGGAGCATATCACAACTGGGTTGAGAAATGTTTTCCTGAGGAATATGCTGCCGGAGAAAGACACCGTAAATTATGGAGAACCGATCAACTGAAGGGGAAGAACTATCTGTTGATTGTCAGCCAGAGTGAGCCGGATATGACACAATTGGAGACATATGGAGTTCCTGGCTCTGGAC
>JAEWRS010000527.1 GCA_023398855.1 Bacillota bacterium | reverse complement strand
AATAAATACGATTTTACTTCCTCAAATGTGCATGATGGCTAAGGTTATCCAGTAACAAGCCAACATAAAAAAATAGCAAAAACACCTATCAGATTATTATAATGAGGTGTTTTTGCTACTGTCTGTGACATATTTACACATGTCCTATTCTCTTTTTCTATAATATACTTTATAGATTTAAATTCTTTTGACTGTGAGTTTTTCTATATTGGCTGGGCGAATAATTGTAACTGCTGCTAAACTTTTTATAAAAGAAGCTCTGGTTCGTAAAACCACATTTATAGCAAATTTCGCTAACAGGTAGGTTAGAATAAAGCAGCAGCTCTTTAGCTGCAATTAACTGCTGATCTAATTTTAATTCATTAAAGGTATGCCCCGTCCTTTTTTTAATCATATTTCCTAAATAATTATAATTGTAATTAAATTCCTTGGCCACATCCTTCAGACTACATACAGAGTAGTTCCTGCTTATGAATTGAATAATATCTATCATGATGGAATCTTTACTTTTGTTCTGATAATAGGACCAGGTTGAATCATATACCGAGTTGGCTAGGTGCATGTACATTAGTTTAACGTATTCTTCCATTTTAGAATAATAACCAACACCTTTATTGAAAAAATACAAATATAATATACTGTTCACGGTAAGATCAAGCAGAACGTTGTTATTGTACCGGAATACGAGAAAGTGATCCCGGCTTCGTGTTTCATTTAAACAGTCCGTCAAAAAATTTGCTATGATTCCTTGTTTATCAATCTGATTCAAAAAATTACTTTGGAAATATTTATTTTTTAATGCAATATTAATTACTATGTCATTTTTTCCTTTTACTTTGGCACTATGAACTACATCCGGTTCCATAATGCAAATATCCCCTGCTTGCAAAACCCCTTGCACACTATTTATCTCAAATTCACAGCTCCCACTGTATACATAATTTAATTCCATGTATTTATGGTAATGAGCATACAACTCTGCATATCGTGTTTCTTTAAATATAATGATATCATCTGATGCCATATCTTCTGTAAAATCAAACAAATATATTTTTTGGTTGTTTCGCTCAACAGTAGTTAGTTTTTTGTATGCTTCCGAAGGAATCCCCATATTCTTTTTATGCCATTTCTCACTATCAGTTTCTTTTCGTAAGAATGAATCCAAGCTTTTGTTTATCATATTAATCTCCTCTTAGATCAGTAGGTTTATTAATTCTTACTGGTATACTTGATATTCAATACGAAACACTCTGAACTTTTATCCGTTACAGTATTTATCTATATTCCAAATTATCATAACTCATAAATAATATTATTATATCAAAAATCCTAAGAAAAATCATATCTATTACCATTACGCAATTTTAAAATAAGACGTAAAATTCAAAAATTTAGACAATATATTGACATTTTAAATCATATCTGTTACCATGATTTAGACAATATATTGTTTATTTATTGATAATAAGCAAAAACACCTGATTTATGAAAAGGAGACTTAACTATAATGCGAATTAGTGTAAACAAAATAGCTTCAATGGTGGATGAGCAAATTCATATCATTGTTTCAGGGCTAACCCCTTACAGCCAATTAAACATTCAATTGAAAACCGCTCTGCCCTGGTGTCAGAGCGTGGGATTTTCCTCTTATGCCAATTATATAGCCGATTCTGCAGGCATTGTTGATTTGGACACCGACGCCCCAGTGAAAGGCACATATGAACATGCAAATCCCATGGGACTGGTTTATTCGCTGCAGGTAACTGCACCCCCTGACCAAAACATAGCTGCCAATATTTCCATTGATCATCCGATGGTTTTTCACTTCACATTTGAAACCAATACCCGAACGGAAACCTTAGAGATAACAAGGCTATTTAAAACAGACGATATAATCGTGACTCCTATCCACAATCCGTTTCATGGCCGGCTCTTCCATAGCGGTGACCCGACCCATAAGACGGTATTAATGCTGGGAGGTTCCGACGGACAAATGGAAGCCCTTAGCCTAATGGCCGCACCCCTTGCTTCCAGAGGATTCAATGTCCTCACCATCCCTTATTTCGGTGCACAGGATTTGCCGGAAAAACTTGAGATGGTACCCCTTGAATATTTCGAAAAAGTTTTTCACTGGCTTGAAACCAGCACCCTGACACAAACAGATAACATCTATGTGCATGGAACTTCTAAAGGCGGAGAACTTGCGCTGTTACTCGCTTCCTACTATCCGCAGGTAAAAAAAGTAGTTGCCGCTGAAGCGCACACCTATTGTTTTCAAGCTTTAGACGGCTTAATGAGCGGAAATCTGGTCTCCTCCTGGTCCTGCGGCGGTACTTCCATACCGTTTATTCCGGTTGATAACAACATCTTTTTTGAAGAATTAAAAAAAGGCGTTGAAAATAATGTTCCGTTTGGATTTTCCAGCACCTATAAACGCTCCATTGAGAATGCAGCAAACCGGGAAGAAGCCCGTATTAAAATAGAAAATGCTTCCGCGGACTTATTGCTAATCTGCGGAGAATCGGATAATATATGGAATAGTTATGACGGTTGTCTGGAAGTCCTCCGCGCTGCCAAGGCACATAATTATGATCATGATGTCAAGCTTTTAGCTTATGAGAACATGGGGCACCCGCTGCCAATTCCCTATGTCCTCCCCATTGCATTGACGCTTCAAATGCCGATGTATGGCGGTATCTTCACTTCTGGCGGCACTGTTGAAGGTAATAGTAACGCCCAATATGATTCCTGGAAAAAGACAATCGCCTTCTTTCAGGCTTCTTAGCAATTGGGAATGCTGTGCTCTGTTTCCTGCTTCTTAACCAATTCATAAAATTATCTGTCCATTGGATCATATTTATGGTATTATAAAAAAACCAGATAACTAATCTAGAAAGATGCAAGAGGTTGATTCCCAATGGATTTTAACAAAGAGTGGAAAATATTATATACCATGGAGCAGGTTTTTGCCACTTTGATCGCCACTTCAAATAAAGTACAAATGGCAGGCGATACGTACTGTGATCCATTGACATCAAGACAATATATGACAATTTTGGCGATTCTTCATTTACCGGAGGATGAGACCACCTTTGTCAATATCGCCAGCAAACTAGGAACTTCAAAACAGAATGTTACTCAGATTATTAACAGCCTTCAAAAAAAAGAATTTGTGACCATCGTTCCCAGTCCGAAAGACAAACGTGCCATCAACGTCCGCATGACTCAAACGGGACTTGATACAATGACCAAATGCGCAAAAAACGTCACCGTTGATTATATGGCAGATATATTTAAAGGTTTTACACAGCAAGAATTAGATGTTTTATTGAAATTGCTGCTGAAGCTCCATGGTTTTGACGGGGTCAAAATGGACGGATTCGAAGAGAACGTCCAGGTTCCCAACACACATACGGAAGAAGAGCTGCATGAAGGGCTTGAAAGATTTGCAAAAAGACGACGCGGTTAATCCTGATATAGAATTAACCGCATCTTTTTATTATGTCAGCATTGATTCATTCGGTCAATAGATGGCTCTAATTGATTTCCTTTAACTCGCCTGTAATCATATATATGGTTCTTTCGCATATATTGG
This sequence comes from Bacillota bacterium, assembly GCA_023398855.1. Classification (GTDB taxonomy): domain Bacteria; phylum Bacillota; class Clostridia; order Lachnospirales; family Lachnospiraceae; genus Lacrimispora. The sequence goes on along the minus strand of JAEWRS010000527.1, from coordinate 3,295 downwards.
TAGAATGGTCGGCGATTCTCTCAAGATACCGCCCTAAGAACAGAAGCTGAGTGCCTTGTTTAGTAAGTTCCCTTTTTTCTGCAATGATGTTTAAGATATCATTGATAACAATTTCATAGAGCCTGTCAACATCTTCATCCCTTTCAGCTGCCTTTTGTGCAAGGGCAATATCCTCATTTACAAAGGCATCTAGACTCATTTTTAACATTTTCTGAGCAATATCTGCCATCTTGGGAATATCTTTTAGGGAATCTATAATGGGTTCTTCGTCAATCTCAAGTATTACCTCTGCAATATTTACTGCATTGTCTCCCATTCTTTCAAGATCTGTTATGATTTTCAAAACCGATGCAATTGTCCTTAAATCCTTGGCAAGAGGCTGCTGAAGGGCAAGAAGCATCATACATTCCTTTTCAATTTCAAGTTCTAACTGATCTATTTCATCATCTTTTTCCAAAACATCCCTTGCAAGCTCAAGATCTTGTGTCTTTAAAGCAGTCACAGCCGTATCAATAATATTCCCAACCAGGGCTCCCATTGTTAATACCTTTTGCTTCACATCAAGTATCTTTAGTGTAAAACGTTCTCTAACCAATATGCTCATCTCCTTTTAAAATTTTATGGAATATATGAAATCCTAACCAAATCTTCCGGTAAGGTAATCGTTCGTCCGATTGTCCTTTGGGAACGAAAAAACCTCCTGGGTATATCCTTGTTCGATTAAATCTCCCATTAACATGAATGCAACCCGGTCAGCGATACGCCCAGCCTGCTGAACAGTATGTGGTGCAATGATAATGGTGTACTGCTCCTTAAGCTGTATTAAGGATTCCTCAATTTTTGCCGTTGATATCGGGTCAAGAGCCGAACAGGGTCTGTCCAGCAAAATAACCTCCGGCTCAAGAGCCAAAACCCTTGCAATACACAAGCGCTGCTGCTGACCACCGGATAACCTGGCGGCAGGAGTATCCAGCCTGTCTTTCACATCATCCCAAAGGGCAGACATACGCAGAGACTTTTCCACTTTCTCGTCCAAATCCGCCTTGGTTTTCATTCCCCCCATACGAGGTCCCAATGCCACATTGTCAAAAATGGACATAGGCAGAGGTGTTGGCACATCAAAGACCATTCCAACCCTGCGGCGCAGCTCTGTCACATTAACGTCCGGGTCAAAGATGTTCTTCCCATCTAAGAGTATCTCACCTTCCCGGCGGGCTCCCACAGTCAAATCACTGAGGCGGTTTAATGTGCGGAGCAGTGTTGTTATCCCGCTGCCCGCCGGGCCAAAAACAGCCAAAATCCGATTTTTAGGTATCTCCAGGTTAAGCTCCTTAATAACCTGCTTTTGTTGATAATAGAAGTTTAATTCCTTTATTTCTATTTTTGATTTCTGTATCATTTTTCACCTCTTAACGGCCTTTAGCAATGAATCGATTGACCAGTATATTAAAACCAACATTAAGCAGAAGAATAAGAATAATCAGGAGCGCTGCTGTTCCATAAGCATTATCCATGGATATTCCTTCCCTTGCCAGTATATAAAAATGTACTGCCATCGTCCTAGTTGGGGAGAAGATTGATGTAGGCATGCGCAATGCCGATCCGGCTGTTAAAATAACCGCAGCTGTCTCGGCTACACATCTCCCTATGCTCAAAATTACTCCATTCATTATACCAGGGAGCGCTGACGGAAGTACTGTCCTGGTGATTGCCTGCCATTTGGTGAGTCCCAAAGAAAAGCCTACCTCCCGGTATAGCTGTGGCACAGTACGAATTGCTTCTTCTGATGTACGGATGAGAGTAGGCAGAATCATGATAGCCATGGTTAATCCGCCGGACAAGATTGACCAGCCCATTTTTAAGTATATGACAAAGAAGATAAAACCAAAAAGTCCATACACAATAGAAGGAATCCCTGCCAGTGACTCAGCACTGAAGCGGATAATACGGGTAATTCTGCTCTCACGTGTGTACTCTGTAAGGTATATAGCTGTTCCAATTCCAAATGGTGTTGCAACAATAACGGCTACTGCAGTCACAATCAGAGTACCGACAATGGAGGAAGAAATACCCCCGGCACGACCCATATCCCGCGGAATATCTGTTAAAAACTGCCAGCTGAGCATTGGTATGCCTTTGATTAGTATATGGACAATGATAGAAAAAAGAATTGCAATAACAAGAAGAGCTGCTGTCCAAATCACAAATTTTGCTATCTTTTGGGAAGTTTTCGCGTTAAATGTCATAGTAACCTCACCTCTTTCGTGTAATGTATTGGGCAGTAGCATTTAAAATCATAATTATAACAAACAATACAATACCAGTGGCAAAAAGCGCCTGCTGATGTTCGCCGGATGCATATCCCATCTCAATACCGATATTCGTAGTCAGTGTCCTGACAGGGTCAAGAACGGATTCAGGAAGTGCGACAGCATTACCCAGAACCATAATTACTGCCATAGTTTCACCAATTGCCCTGCCTAAACCTAGTATTACTGCGGCAACAATACCTGATTTGGCCGCAGGTAAGAGCAAGGAATGTATCGTTTGCCATTGTGTCAGCCCTAATGCAAGTGCTCCATCTTTATAATGGCGCGGCAGCGCGAGGAGAGATACTTCGGTGATACTGATGATCGTTGGCAGGATCATAATACCCAAAATGATGGAACCGGCTAATATGCTTAAGCCCGGCCCTCCCAGGTAATTACGAATCATAGGTACAACGAACAATACTCCCCAGAACCCATACACCACGGAAGGTATGGCAGCCAACAACTGGATGGCTGGTCTGAATATGTTTCTAAGTTTTGCAGGAGCATACTCAGCCAAAAAAATACTGCAGCAAATGGCAATGGGAACTCCCACGATTGCCGCTCCTATCGTGACCGATACAGATCCCACTATCATGGGGAAAATACCATAGGCGCCTTGACTGGGGGCCCATTTCATCCCAAAAACAAAGTTTATTATACCAACCTTGGCAATAATAGGTATACCTTTTATAAATATAAACACAGTGATGAGAGCCAGCACCGATAAAGTCGAAAGAGCAATTAGAAGAAACACACGCTCAGATAATTTTTCTTTAAAACTTTTCATTTCCCTGCCCCCTCTTCTGATGGAATAAGTCCTTCATTAATCAGTAATCTTTGCCCCTCTGAAGAAAGGGTAAAATCTACGAATTTCTTATCTAATCCGGTCGGCTCACCGTCAGTCACAAACAAAAATTGCCTGGACAGTCTGTAGCTGCCATTCATTATATTTTCTCGTGTTGCTTCGATGCCATCTAAATGCA
>JAEWRS010000441.1 GCA_023398855.1 Bacillota bacterium | reverse complement strand
CGGTATTCCACAGCTACTATATGCGGAAAATTGGCGAAGGAAAGACGAAATCCCAGGCATTGGTCTGTATCATGCGCCGGTTGGTGAACATCGTCTATGGAATGATGAAAAACAAGACAGAATACCGGGAACCTGCATTGGAAGAGGAATGCTAATTCTGTTCTTTTAGCACAACGAAACATGTGCTATACTTTTTTTAGAGTAGAGAATAAATCTCACTCTTCGTGAGAGCTTACAGCTTTTCACCTGAGGGTTCGGGGAATGGAGATAAGGTATTCTGATATTTCTTTACAATCTTAGGTTCAAATTCCCCATTACAGTCACGGGGGATAACAAGCTCCATGTCTCCATAGCTGGTATGCATGGTCTTAGTGTTATAGCCATTTCTGCTGTTGTCGGTATCTTTGTTGCGAAAATCGTACTTCGAGTAACCCAGTTCCTCCTCCATTTCGCCATCCAGGCTACCTTCCAGGATAACTGACAACATTTCTCTCATAAGAGAATTGACATCGGTTCCATTTTTAACTGGATTTTCTTTTAGGTACCCGCTTACCATTTCACGTAGAGCCTGCCTTTCAGGAGACTCGTCCCTTCTTCTCTTTGCCATATAATAAAACCTCCAAACTGAGTGATTTTATTTTACATCAGTTTGAAGGTTTACACAAACTTTGGGATAGTCCCTGATGAGCAGATATTCTCTGATAGTGAAGAACTTAGTAAGCATACCTTGGAATTAGATGGCTTAAATCAGTTGAATGTCTCATCTTTCAGAATTGCAGAATCATGGAAAGAAATTATTGCATTATCGGATAAAATTAAACAACAAATTCGGCAAAAGTGGAATGAAAAAGAGATTCAAGAATTATTTGAATTATAGAGGTTCTTGATGATTTTTATAAAATACAGGAGGGGGTGCTACAAAACCAACTTACGTTAGTTTTGCCCTCCTTTACACATACTTTGGGATTCTCCCGGAGCTGGCTCAGGCCACCTTCTTCTATTTCAATTTTCCATACCTCATTGGACAGACTGTCCGGCATTGATTGCAGTTGACAACATCAAACCCCCTGGCATTGGTTCCATATGTATTAGGCCTGCATTTGGCCTGATTAGCCCAATCGCCATTCAAGGCTTGCACAGGACAGCTCTGAATACATAGACTGCAGCTGTCAATACAGATATTCTGGGCAAGCGGGTCTGATTCTAGATCAAGATCAGTTAGAATTGCACCCAAGGTCAGCAGATTGCCATACTTGTCGTTAAGAAGTAATGTGCTTTTACCCAGGGTTCCAAGTCCGGCAAGCACTGCAGCATGTTTCATGGATATCAAGCCCCGTCCCTCCATTTTTTTCGGATCCCAATATTCATAAGGAGCGTCAGAGGGAAGCGGCACAGCATATCCGCCATAAAGCCTTTCCATTTCTTTTGCTGCATTAAGCGCAACTTTATCAACCTCAGGACAAATACTGTTATTGAAATAACCATATATCAATCGGGGTTCGACCCTTGTTAATCCCTTAGGAAGTGCAATTCCAAATACAATGACTGACTGACAACCCGGGAAGATGTCCTGCGGGTGAAACCCAACAGGAGCTTCAGAAAAACGGTCAATATTAGCAACGCCACACACATCTGCACCTAAGCTCAATACAAATTCTTTTATTTGCTTCTTCATACCGGGATCTCCTCACCTGCCAATTGTATAAACAATATTTATGAATAGAATAGCACCATTTTTACTGACTATCAATATAAAATTGCCTATGTACGCTACTTTGCTGAATCCATGTATGGCTGTGTTGTATTCTTTCTGTCAGGGTGTCCTGATGATAAACTATTTCTAAGATGATCATCATGGGTATGGCTTCTAAACCCTGGTGCACATGCCCATATGGGGGATTACGGGTATAAATACTGTTTAGAAAAAATACCTTATATTAATTAAATAATTTTCTAATATGAGGTATGTATGGCACATCGGAAGTATTTGATCCTCCCCTTTATAATATCATTTTTTCTTGCAATCGCTTTATATTCTAATTCATTAAATAATTCCAGTATTCAGAATACTTTTAGTGTTGATGCCACCTCCCCATCTGAATTAAAGGATGAATTGATAATAGCACTATTTATAGATCACATTACCTCAGCCTCTGACGGCTTTTATGACCAGTATTTTACTATGACCCCTGCAATTTACAATTATGAAATAAAAGTTCAAAAAATTTCAGAGGAGCTTGGAAAAATAAATATAACCTTTGGCATTACTCCAATGCTCGGAGCCCATGACCCGGTTGGTTATGATGAAGCATCCTATCAGATAGATTCGTCTGGTAAAAAAACACTTACCAGTTTTATGCACTTAAAATCATACGACATTCCCGATCATCTAAAGAATTTAATTAAAAAAGAATTACCTTAATAATATGCCAGCCAGACCATATCACAAATTTCTGTACATCGGTCTTTGGGGCTTATTTCTTAATTGCCAGCCGTGTTAGTTTATGCTAAACTTTTCATAGAGAAAAACAGATATAAAGGGCGCGGCGTTCGCTTAAGAGGAACTTACATGGGAAAAATTGCATTGCTTGTATCCAGGGAAGAAATGCTCCATCAGGCGCATAATATTCTCCAGGAAAAGAAATACGAAATCAGTGAAATGCGGGTAATTAAAACAGAAGAAGCTGTTTGTGAGGCAAGGCAGTCCATCGGGACCGGGGCATCCATTATCATTGCCAGAGGACTGCAGGCCTCCCTGATCAAACAGTATACGGATATTCCGGTGGTGGAAATCGTTATCACTGCCCAGGAAATGGCCCTCCTGGTGAAGAAGTCAAAACAGATTTTAAAGAAAGAAAACCCTGTTATCGGTGTTGTGGGGTTTCGGAATATGTTCTGCGATATGTCCTATTTTGATATCATTTATGGAATTAAAATGAGGACCTATTTTGCAGATAACAGTCATTTGCTTGAGGATATGACAAACCAGGCCATAGGGGATGGAGTGGACTTGATCATTGGAGGAGATACTGCAGTGGGAATAGCAGGGGAAGCCGGCATCCCGTCCCTGTTTTTATCTAATACCGAGGACTCAATAAGAAATGCCCTGTCAATGGCCGTAAGCATGGATTATGCCATGGGAGTGGAGAAACGCAGTGCAGCACAGCTGGAAACACTCTTGGACCACTCCTTTAGCGGGGTTGTAAGGCTTGATGCTTCTGGGTTCATCCTGGATTTAAATCCAATTATGGAAGATATTCTTGGGCTGAAAAAGGACAAGGTATTAGGAATGGCTGCCTGTGAGGTGTTTCCGGAGCTTGGGAAAGACTATGGAAAGGAATCTTATTCTCTGTTTATGGAGATCAACCGCACCTCTGTTTTTGCTGTTGTGGCACCTGTTGTCATTGACCAAAGAGCAGAGGGAGCTATTCTCACCTGCCACCGCATGAAAAAACGCAGGTCAACCCAACCGGACTCCAGGGAAAAGGGTCATTTAAAGGGCTTGATTGCTCTGGGGAAATTTGATGATATTCTACAGGAATCCCATGCAATGCAGGAATGCATAAGCCTGGCAAAGCTATATGCCCTTTCCGAAAAAGCAGTATTGATTGAAGGGGAGGCTGGAACGGAAAAGCGCCTTCTGGCCCAAAGCATTCACAACGCCGGCCTGCAAAAAGGGGGGCCGTTTGTGGCATTGTCCTGCGATGGCCTGGGAGATGAAGGGCAGTCTGAGATGATCTTTGGAGATAAGGGAGCGGTTGTCCAGGCAAAGGGAGGCTCACTTTTGCTGGAAGAGGTGCAATGCCTGACAAGAGCGAATCAATACCGGCTTTGCCAGCTGATCCGGTGTAAAAGCCGCCTTGGGAAAGATGGGTCTAAATATCCTGGGGCTGATGTCAGAGTTATGGTCACCACTGATGTGCCTTTGGAAAATTTGACAGGAGCTGGGACAATGCGGGAAGACCTCTATTATCTTCTGAGCGGCCTGGTAGTCCGCATCCCCCCATTAAGGGAACGGAAAGAGGATTTAGAGCGGAAGCTGACAGAAAGCATCAGGGACTGCTGCGAACATTATTCCAGATTTCATGTACTGACTCATGGTGCGAGGAAGCTCCTGCTTGAGTACCCCTGGAAGGGAAATTTGTTTCAGGTGGAGAGCTTTTGTGAACGCCTGATCTTAACGGCTAAAAAGCGCAGTCTTGATGAAGGCTTTGCAGAACAGGTTTTAGGGGAACTGTATCCCCGGCCTTTTAAGATGGGAAGGGAAGAAGGGAGAGAGGTAAACGCCCGGATCATGTCTGTTCCGGAAGAAGCGGAAAAGATTGCTAAGACTCTTTTAAGGTTTGGAGGGAACAGGGAGGAGACGGCAAAAGCCCTGGGTATCAGCAAGGCCACCCTGTGGAGAAAGAGAAAAAAGTATCATCTGGAATAGTGAAATGAACCAAATGTGAAATGAATGTGAAACAAAATTGAAACAATATGAAGTTTGTACAGGAAACAGCTCTGTATTCGGCCAATCCACCCATAGCATTATTCTACCATTTTTTCTATAATCAAGGCACAGATGAGAACAACCATCGGTTGCTGAAGGACAGTATAGGAAAGAGAGGAAGAATGATATGAAAATAGGATTTATTGGATTGGGAATCATGGGAAGGCCTATGGCAAAGAACCTGATAAAGGCAGGCCATGAGCTGGTTATTTTTGATTATAACAGGGAGGCTGTGGCTGATTTGGTTTCCTGTGGTGCAACGGAAGCTGCAAACGGCAAGGAGGCTGCTTCTCAATGTGAAGTGGTCATCACCATGGTGCCCAACTCACCCCATGTAAGAGCAGCCGTTTTAGGAGAAAACGGAGTCGCAGAAGGAGCTAAGCCAGGTACAGTTGTCATTGACATGAGTTCCATTGACCCTACGGAAAGCAAAGCCATTGGTGCTGAGCTGGAAAAGCTGGGAATTGAAATGCTTGACGCACCGGTATCCGGAGGAGAGCCAAAGGCCATTGACGGAACCTTATCTGTGATGGTGGGAGGCAAAAAGGAATTATTTGATAAATATTATGATATGCTCATGGTAATGGCAGGCTCAGTGGTATATGTAGGAGGACTTGGCTCAGGAAATGTGGCTAAGCTGGCAAACCAGATGGTAGTTGCCGTGAATATTGCGGCAGTATCCGAGGCTCTTACCTTTGCTAAAAAAGCCGGAACCGATCCGGAACTGGTATATCAGGCTATCCGCGGTGGCCTGGCAGGCTCCACGGTTATGGATGCAAAAGCGCCCATGATCCTTAACAGAAACTTTAACCCGGGCTTTCGCATTGAGTTACATATCAAGGACTTGAATAATGCGTTAAATGCTGCCCATGCCGTCAGTTCACCAGCTCCTTTGACCGGGCAGTTAATGGAAATCATGCAGGGGCTGAAAGCAGATGGTTTTGAAAAGGAGGATCACTCCAGCATCGTTAAATATTATGAGAAAATAGCAAATACAACGGTAAAGCCGGGGAATTAAACCTGGAATTAAACCGGATCAGGTAGTCAAGCGGATTGCGGATATCCGCTTTGCATGAGAAAATACGCGAAGCTGGAGGAACCATGAATACAGATTTTATAAAAGGAGTAATTGTCCCAATTCTCACTCCTATTGATGAGGATGAGAGGATCGATGAAGCAAAATTAAGGGATCAGGTGGATTACGTGATAAACGGAGGCGTTCTGGGAATCCTGGCCTTTGGCAGCAACGGAGAATTTTATGTGGTGGAAGAAGACGAGATGGAGCGGGGCTTAATAATCATGATCCACCAGTCCGCCGGCAGAGTTCCCGTATACTTTGGCATTGGCGCTATCAGTACAAAAAAGTGCTGTTGCCTGGCAAAAATGGCAGTGAAAAACGGAGCAGCAGGAATATCAGTTTTGCAGCCAATGTTTTTAAAGCCAACAGAGGAAGAACTGTATCTGCATTTTAAAACCATTGCAGAAGCTGTTCCCGGAACACCTGTCCTTCTTTATAACAACCCTGCCCGGGTGGGATACACCCTGTCCGGGAATCTGGTGGAGCGCCTGGCTGAGGAGATTCCCAATGTTGTGGGCATGAAAGACACAAGCGGAGATATTACCCAGACAGCGGAATTCATCCGAAGGACCCGCCATAAGGGCTTTAAGGTCTTTGGCGGAAAGGATACCCTTTTGTATGCTTCCATGTGCCACGGCGCGGTAGGAGGCGTGTGCACTGCGGCTAATTTTATGCCAGAGCTGATTACAGATGTTTACAATAAATACGTTGCAGGGGATGTAAGCGGTTCCTTAGAAGCCCAGTTTAAGCTGAATCCGGTCCGTTTGTCCATGGACCCTGCAAGCTTTCCGGTAGCAGCGAAGGATATGGCAAATCTAAGGGGCAGAAATGTAGGGATTCCTTATAAGCCCAGTCTTGCTACCCCGGAAGGACCTGTATTAGCC
>JAEWRS010000422.1 GCA_023398855.1 Bacillota bacterium | reverse complement strand
AACAAAAAATGCAGGCAGCTGCTTTGCTGCTGCGAAGGACAGAACGTTCTGTGCTGGAGATAGCAGGAATGTGCGGCTATGACAACGGCAGCAAGTTTGCCGGCGCGTTCCGCAATGTTATGGGTATGACACCCAATGAATACAGAAATACTGCAGATGAGAAAGAACAGATTCCGTCTGATACTTAATTGGAAGAGAGGGGCAGGGGATGAGACGAAGTGCCTGTTTGGAGCCTTCTTCGTTCCTTTTGGAGTGGAGACAGCTTATCTTTTTGGGTAAAATAGAAAAACAAACATTGACAGCGCCTGAGGGCGTATCTATTTTAATTAAGAGTTAGTGAAAACTAACTTAAGAATGGAGGTAATCGCATGAGCGTAGTGATTGTTGGAGGAAATGAATGCATGGTGCGTCAGTACAAGGAACTGTGTCAGGAGTACAGCTGCTGCGCAAAGGTTTTTACAGAGATCAAGGGCGGACTGAAGAACAAAATAGGTAGGCCAGATCTGCTGGTGCTTTTTACCAGCACCATGTCACATAAAATGGTTCGTTGTGCGTTGTGTGAAACAAAGGGTCTGGATACAATCATCGCCCGTTCCCATTCCAGCTCAATGTCGGCACTGAAGAACATTCTGATAGAACACACAGTATAGGAGGAGGAGAAATGTCAGACGAAATGCTGATCAGGCACTGTGCACCAACATTGGCAGGGATAAAAACCGGAAATCTGTTTTCCTGCTCTTACCGGTCAAAGGAAGAAATACAAAAAGAGGTAAGACGGTTAAACAGGGCCCTTGTGCCAAAAGGAATACGGGTCCTGCCTCTGCGCTATTTCAAACAAAGAGCCTTAATCTATCTTTACCGTCCAAGTAGTTTAAAGAGAGATCTGGCTGATGGGTATGCGTCATCGCTGCTGAAGCAATATGGATATACCTTTGAGAATCCAGAACGCTGTGTGGTTCAGCTGGCAAATAAGCTGCGTACATGCCACGGTTTCCCTCACGAGATTGGTTTGTTCCTGGGATATCCTCCGGAGGATGTGCAAGGATTCATAGAACATAATGCCTGTCACTGTAAATGCATTGGATGCTGGAAGGTTTATGGCGATGAAGAAAAGGCAAAGCAAATCTTTTGCCGTTATAAAAAATGTACGGAGGTTTATTTTGCACAATGGTCAAAAGGGATCGCTGTTGAACGGCTCACAGTAGCTGTTTAATATAAAGACTGATTAGGAAAGGTTGGTTATTCAACATGAGTAAAATAGCAGTAGTTTATTGGAGCGGAACCGGAAATACCCAGGCAATGGCAGAAGCCGTCTTAGAGGGAGCAAAGGAAAAGGGGGCTGATGCCGCAATATTTACACCTTCTGATTTTGACGCCGCCATGATTGATTCTCTGGATGCAATCGCCTTTGGCTGTCCTGCCATGGGAGGGGAAGTTTTGGAGGAAGAGGAGTTTGAACCGATGTTTTCTGCCTGCCAGTCAAAGCTGGGAGGAAAAAAGATCGCTCTGTTCGGATCCTATGGCTGGGGTGACGGTGAATGGATGCGTACGTGGGAGGAGACATGTAAAGACTCTGGCCTGGAACTTGCCTGGGACAGCGTGATCTGTAATGAAGCGCCTGACAACGAGGCTGCAGCAGCCTGTAAAGCCCTTGGAGCGGCTCTGGCAGAATAGAGCCTGCTGCCACAGGACAGGCGGTTGTCTCTGTCAGGGCAAAATAAAAACTGATTGAATAGCGGGGAACATGTTTTTTTCCATATGCCCCGCTATTTTTTTGTGCTTCAATTGGTTATAATGGTGTTAAGATGTCAGAGCAGATGTAAGTCCGGACTCATTAAAAAAGTCTAAACTGCAGGTCCATACTTGTAAGAGACTTTGAAATGCTTTATAATAATCTGGTATCCGTGCATAATTACAGATAGAAGGAGATTACAGCTTGAACGAGAAAGATTTTCCGGAGGAAAAGATGGATGATACAGCTGCCGGCAGCTCTGATACCGGCAAAAAGAAAAAAGATGATGATGAGTATGAAAAAATATGTTATGTCTGCCGCAGAGCGGAGAATGTGACAGGGCCAATGGTTTCCATGCCAGGAGGCATGAACCTGTGCCATGATTGTATGCAAAAGGCATTTGATTCCGTTACCCAGGGCGGATTTGATATAACAAAGATTCAGAATATGCCTTATATGAATATGAATTTCAGTGATCTTGGCAGCTTGAATCCAAAGGACCTTGAGATTCCCAATAAGCAGAGGGTGAAAAAAAGAGCTGAAAAAGAGCCGGGGCAGGAGCTGAAGCTAAAGGATATCCCGGCACCCCATGTCATCAGGCGGAAGCTGGATGATTACGTCATTGGCCAGGAACAGGCCAAAAAGGTAATTTCCGTTGCAGTTTACAATCATTATAAAAGGGTTTATCTGACAGAATCCGGGAAAAAGGATGAGGATGGAATGGTGCAGATTGAGAAATCCAACATTTTAATGATCGGTCCTACGGGAAGCGGAAAGACCTACCTGGTAAAGACTCTTGCCAGACTCCTTGATGTTCCCCTGGCCATTGCCGATGCCACCTCTCTGACTGAGGCCGGATACATAGGCGATGACATAGAGAGCGTTGTTTCCAAGCTGCTGGCTGCCGCTGACAATGATGTGGAAAAGGCAGAGCGTGGGAT
>JAEWRS010000379.1 GCA_023398855.1 Bacillota bacterium | reverse complement strand
CGATGATGACATAAAGGAGTATGAAAGAAACTATGAAAAAAGCACTGATATTTGGTATTATGGGATCTTTCTTTTTTGCATTTACATTTGTGCTGAACCGCAGCATGCACTTATCTGGAGGCAGCTGGATTTGGAGTGCAAGCCTCCGCTATCTGTTTACCTTTCCGATTCTGGCTCTGATTGTGGTAAAACAACACGGGTTTCAACAAGTCCATAAAGTCATTAAAAATAATCTTTTATATTGGCTTACCTGGAGTACCGTTGGATTTGGCTTTTTTTACGCCCCCATGTCTTATGCAGCCAATTACGGCGAGTCCTGGCTGATTGCGGCATCCTGGCAGGTAACAATCGTAATGGGGATCATATTGTCTCCTGTATTCCATAAGCGTATACCGGTAAAAAATTTATGTATATCAGGTTTTATTTTAATAGGAGTTTTTCTTTTACAGGTACATAATATTGCAGATATGGATATTAAGATGACCCTTATGACGCTGCTTCCCATCCTTATTGGGGCTGTCTCCTATCCTTTGGGAAATAGAAAAATCATGGAGGCAAGCGGGGACCACCTGTCTACTATGGAGCGGACTTATGGTATGACGTTATGCAGCCTTCCCTTCTGGTTCATGTTATCTGTTTTTGGTCTGGTTAATGCCGGGGTCCCTTCTGTAAATCAGACAGTAAAAGCCTTATTTGTGGCGGTATTATCAGGAGTGATCGCAACGCTGCTGTTTTTTAAAGCCACCGATTTGGTCAAATCAAACCATAAGCAGCTTGCTGTGATAGAATCCACGCAATCAGGTGAGGTCATATTTACCTTGTTAGGAGGCATTTTGCTTCTTGGGGATACACCGCCTGATAATTTGGGGATTATCGGTATATCGTTTATTGTGTTTGGTATGATCTTTAACAGCATAATTGTATTCTTTTTTGAAAAATCAGAGATTAGTAACCAATAATAAAAACAGAAGAAAGGAAAGGGGTTATGAGCCAGAAACTTCTTACCCCCATTCTTCCGGAGACAATGGATTTTGTACTGGAAGATATGGAGGAATAATCCCGCAGAAAAGACCAGGAGGAAACAGTAACAGATGTACTCATAAGAAACCTTCATATAGCGGAGGAAGACCTATCCCACATGCGTTTTTCCGCCGTCATATTTGAGAACTGCATATTTCAGGATTGCAGCTTTGAAAAAGGAGAGTTTACTGATGTAGTGTTTCGGGCCTGTGACTTATCAAACTGCAATTTTGAGGACAGCTATTTTAACCGGGCAGAATTTTCCTCCTCAAAGGGGTTGGGAACAAAATTCTGCGGGAATACCATGCTCCATACCGTAATAAAAGACTGCAATTTCAACTACGGGAATTTTGATTCTTCCAGGCTGGAGCACATCCGCTTTTCTGATACCCAGATCCGCGGCGGCTTCCTGACCCAGTGCCGCTGTAAGGCCATAGAATGGAACCAGGCAAATCTGGAAAATGCCAGTTTTTTTAAAACAGCAATGAGAGGAATGGATTTTACCAGCAGCACCATACAGGGGCTGGTGATGTCTGATAACTGCTCGGAGATAAAGGGTGCTGTTGTGGACCTATACCAGGCGGCAGAACTGGCAAAGTATCTTGGTATTGTCATAAAAAGCTGACCATTTGATGCTCTAATACGTTTCTGGTTCAAACATGAGGTTTACAATGATTCCTTATGTGATACAATGGTTATAATTATGTAGCAAGATAAGCGTTTCTTTAAGGAGGCGATTTTTTTATGATGGACCCCTCAAAGACTGCGTAGCACGGGTTATGCAGTTAAAATAGAAGAGTAATTGTATAGCCTTTGCTATTCCTGACAGTAAAAATATGTTTGGGAGGCAGCGATGCGCTATCAGAAAGCCAATGAAATTTTACCAGAGGAGCTGGTGGAATTAATTCAGAATTATATTGACGGGGAATATGTTTACATCCCCAGAAAACAGGAAAATAAACGAACCTGGGGCCAGAAGACAGGAGCCAGAGAGGAAAGGAAGCGCCGGGACATATCCATTTATAAAGAATATGTATCCGGTATATGCGTGAAGCTTTTGGCAGAGCGCTATTACTTATCCGAAAAAAGCATCCAGAGAATCGTACTTCAGGAAAAGAAAAATATGGAAATGAAATAGGGCGGCACATCAGATAGAAATGGTGTGCTGCCTTTTCTTTATTTCATAAATGAATATGAGGTGGGCTGACAAAGAAGGGCGTGTTACAGTTGTTTGAGAAACTATTGTATCAATGGAGAAAGAACATGAAACGAAATTTACGAAAACAATGGATCATCACGCCGGACCAGCTTCCTGCCATCATAAGAAGATGCCCCAAATGCGGAAAAAAGACGGAATTTATAAACAGCGGAAAATTCAGGGTCAATGCCAATGGCCGTCTCATAGATGTGTGGCTGGTCTACCGGTGCGGACAATGCCAGACCTCCTGGAATATGACGCTGTGGGAACGGGTGGAGGCAGGCCGGTTAGATAAGAAAGAGTATGAAGGATTTTTAAACAATGATCCTGATCTGGCAGCAAAATACGGAAATGACAGGGAGATATTTGCCCGAAATAAGGCGGAGGCAGCTTCCTCAAAAGCAGAATACCACGTGACAACAGTGGATACCCCATTCTCCTGCGGAAAGGACTATGCCGTGGAAATTGAAATCCGGATTCCAAGTGGATTTGATTTAAGAGCGGACGTTTTTTTAATGAAACAGCTGTCTGTATCCAGAAGCAGAATAAAAAAATGGTGTGACAACGGGCTGATTTTATGTGGCAGTGAAGTGTTGTCTCCAAAGGAGAAATTAAAAGACGGAATAGTCTTACAGGTAAAAGAGGAAGTTTTCCGGTCAGAAGCGGAAGAGGAGTGGGAGCGGAGCCTTTGTGGGTGCCGCTGTTTTTTTTCTCCTATGGAATAATGCTTGACAACCAGGTGGGAATGGTATAAGATAATAATATCAGTAATGATTATTGTTATTGATAAATAATATCAATAAGATTAACGGATATTCTCAATCAATATCACCGGGTATCACCGGATCACTGCGATCCGGTCAAATAATAAATATAAAACACAGGAGGTAATTATTATGTCATTAATCGGAACCGAAGTAAAACCATTCAAGGCCCAGGCTTTTCATAACGGTGAATTTGTGGAAGTTACAGAATCGGATTTTAAGGGTAAGTGGAGCATTATCTGCTTTTATCCCGCTGATTTCACCTTTGTATGCCCAACAGAGCTGGAAGATTTACAGAATAATTATGATACATTTAAGAAACTGGGAGCAGAAGTTTATTCTGTTTCTACTGATACTCATTTTACCCACAAGGCATGGCATGACAATTCGGAAGCTATCCGCAAATTGACCTATGTTATGATTGGAGATCCCTCTCATTCCCTGTCCCGCAATTTCGATGTGCTGATTGAAGCAGACGGGCTTGCAGACCGGGGTACCTTTATCGTTGATCCGGATGGCATCATTCAGTCCGTAGAAATCAATGCAGGGAACATTGGCAGGGATGCAAACGTTCTTATTGATAAGATTAAGGCCGCCCAGTATGTAAGGACTAATCCAGGTGAGGTTTGCCCGGCAAAATGGAAAGAGGGCGGAGCCACATTGAAACCAAGCCTTGACCTGGTTGGAAAAATCTAAGGAGCAAATATTATGATGCTGGATGGAGAAATTAAAAAACAACTGGCTGAGTATCTCCAGCTTCTGGAACAGGATGTACTGATTAAAATCAGTGAAGGACCGGACAGCATATCAAAGGATATGATGGCTCTGGTTGGTGAACTCACCGCCTTGTCCCCTAAAATTAAGACAGAACAGGTAAAGCTGCCAAGAACACCCAGCTTTAGTATTAACCGTGGAGGGGAAGACACTGGAGTGGCTTTTGCCGGGATTCCTCTTGGCCATGAATTTACCTCCCTGGTACTGGCCCTCTTACAGGTCAGCGGAAGAGCTCCAAAGGTGGATGGCAAATTAATTGACCAGATAAAAAGGATCAGGGGTGAGTTACATTTTGAAACTTATATCAGCCTAAGCTGTCATAATTGTCCGGAGGTAGTGCAGGCCCTGAATGTAAAGAGTATCTTAAATCCCGGTATCACCCATACCATGATTGACGGTGCGGCATTTAAGGATGAGGCGGAAAGTAAAAACATCCTGGCAGTGCCTGCGGTTTACTTAAATGGTGAGGTATTTGGCAGCGGGCGTATGACACTGGAAGAGATTTTGGGAAAATTAGGCAGCAGCCCTGATACCTCAGCCTTTGAGGAAAAAGAGCCTTTTGATATACTTGTTATCGGAGGCGGTCCGGCAGGAGCCAGTGCAGCCATTTATGCGGCGCGCAAAGGAATTCGTACCGGTGTTGTTGCCCAACGCTTCGGCGGTCAGGTAAGAGAGACACTGGGAATTGAAAATCTCATCAGTGTGGCTTATACCGAAGGCCCTGAATTTGCAGAAGCCCTGGAGCAGCAAGTCAAAAATTACGAAGTGGATATAATGAGTTCCCAGCGTGCCATAGGCCTGGAGAGAAAAGAACTCATTGAAGTGAAACTGGAAAACGGTGCCGTCTTAAAAAGCAGGGCAGTGATTCTTTCTACGGGTGCCCGTTGGAAAAATGCAGGCGTACCGGGTGAGGCAGAGCTTAAAAATAAGGGCGTTGCTTATTGTCCTCATTGTGACGGTCCCCTTTTTAAAGGAAAGCAGGTGGCAGTCATTGGAGGTGGTAATTCCGGGATAGAAGCAGCGATTGACCTTGCAGGAATTGCAGGTCATGTAACTGTGCTGGAATTTATGCCTGAGCTGAAAGCGGATACCGTACTGCAGAAGCGGCTTTTCAGCCTTCCCAATGTGACAGTATTAAAAAATGTTCAGACAAAAGAAATTACCGGCTCGGACAAGGTAAACGGGTTAACCTTTGTGGAACGGGAATCAGGAGCAGTCCATCATCTGGAGCTGCAGGGGGTATTTGTACAGATCGGCCTTTCGGCTAATACGGATTGGCTGGGTAAGACCGTAAAACGCAATCCCATTGGAGAGATTGTTGTGGATCACCGCAATGCTACCAGTATGCCGGGAGTTTTTGCAGCAGGAGACTGCACGGACAGTGTTTATAAACAGATTGTCATTGCAATGGGTTCTGGAGCCAGTGCAGCTTTAAGCGCTTTTGACTATTTAATTAGAAGTTCATGATCAGATGCTGTTTCCCGCAGATATTTTGCAGGAAACAGCATTTTTCCTGTGTTCAAAATGCCGCTTCCCGCAGCCTTGACATGTCCCGTCCGCAACAGTATAATTTAACTGACAGGCAGCCAAGAGGATTGTTGATGTCCACTGAAACAGGGTACGATTGGAAAATGACTGGAGTGATGAAAATGCAATATACTGCGCTGGAGCGGATGCTCATTAATTCAATAAAAGAAGTACAGATAAAATTAGGATATGAAAAAGAAGCTATTCACTTTTACTACCCCCAACGGGCACTGACAAACATACTGAAAATTCCCCAAGGCTCTGATGGAGAGATAAAGGATGCTATGGAAGGCTTTAAGGAATGGGTAAAGGAACGTCTGGGAGACATCAGGATCACAAAAAGCCAGGAACGTGTTTGCTTTGAGATTCCTCCGGAAGGAGTGGAATATGTACATGAGCATGAAAAGGACAATGGCTTCCTTAAGGAATTCATTGAAACCGTGGAAGACCCCAGAACCACCTTGGAGGACATGTTAGAAGTTTTTCGTAAATATGGGGATGGCAAGGTTATTTGTGAAAAATCCCAGGAAGATGATTTTGATTACATTTTGTTTTTTGAGAATTCTTCATTTGATAATTATCGGTACTATATCAAATTTCATGATAATCACGTCACATACCACAGATTCCTGTCTGAGGATGCGGCGGATATGGGTATATAATGATATTATGTCAGGAGGAAAGTCAATGCAGAGAAAAAAATGGATAATTACCCTGCTTACTGGTCTGGTATTTATGACTGCTAATCATGTGACTGCCAAAGCGGATATTGATTCGGATATGACAATTCTCATGGTGGCACCACCACCGCTGGAATGGCAGGCAGGGCCGGGAACTGGTCCTGGGAAAGGATTTTCCCAGACAGCACCGGAAATCCCCACAGGGACAGGAGATCAGGTAGTGGCTTATGCTAAGCAGTTTCTGGGAAATCCTTATGTATATGGAGGGACAAGCCTTACATCAGGTGCCGATTGCTCTGGATTTGTGCAGAGCGTTTATAAACAATTTGGCGTGACCCTTCCCAGAACCTCTGAGGACCAGAGACAGGCAGGGGCTGATGTAGGAGGAATAGAGAATGCAAGGCAAGGAGATCTGGTATCGTACATAGGGCATATCGGCATATACGTTGGACAGAACCAGCTGATCCATGCAAGCGGACCGGAGGATGGAATTAAGATATCCCCGGTTGATTATAAGCCAGTGGTTTCAGTGAGAAGAGTACTGGGAAATTAAATATATGGTTATTTTTGAGCTTATCCTGATGTTTCGTAAAGATCATAGGGATAAGCTTTTTTTATCGTATAGGAAAGTTCGTCCTATACGATAAAAACCCTCCGGGAGGATTGCACTGCGGCGGTAGGGTTGGATGTCGCCGAGGCGACCCGCCGCAGGCGGAGAATCCCGCAAGCGGGATTCT
>JAEWRS010000340.1 GCA_023398855.1 Bacillota bacterium | reverse complement strand
GGACCTACAGGGCTCGAACCTGTGACCCTCTGCTTGTAAGGCAGATGCTCTCCCAGCTGAGCTAAGATCCCAGTGCTTGTCTTGGTCTGGAACTCATAATTTACTCTTGTTCCCGACTGCCTCATTAGTATAATATTAATTGTATTAATTGTCAACACTTTTTTGTCAATTTTTTTCATTTTTTCCTGTGCCACTGTTTGTCCCTTTTTTTACAAGGGTTTCGTCATTTTTGCATTCCCCCGGTCATAGGGAATATGCAGAAATATCCTCTTTGCGTATCGGTTCAAAACCGGAAAAATGGTATTGTCACTCTATTCTCCATGGAAAATTTCAAACAGCTCATGATAATAAGATTCATAAATACTTCCCTTTCTCCAGATGAATGTAAAATCATGAGTGAGACAAAAATCCTCCAATTCCATTTTCATTAAAACCCCTCTGTTTATTTCCTCTTTTACAGCTGTTTCATATAGAAATGCAATTCCCTGCCCTTTCGCCATCATCTGCTTGATAGCCCCAATGTTGCTGATCTCCATGATATTCGAAAAATCCTGAAGCAATAAATTCTTACCCTCCAGATAACGTTCAAAAACATATCTGGTTCCTGAGCCAGGTTCCCGGATCAAAAGCCTTTCTGACAGCAGGTCCTCCAGCTTTTTCACTGTTCGCTGAAAACGGTAATCCGGTCCGCAGACAGCTGCAAAGGGTTCGGATGCAAAAACCAGAAAATCATATTCCCGTTTCTGAAAGAATCCCTCCACCAGGGCAAATTCAATCTCCCCTTCATTAAGCTTCGCAAGAAGTTCCCTGGTATCTCCCACTACCATTCGGACTGCTGTCTCCGGATAAACGCGAAGAAACCGGACCAGTGCCTGGGGCATCACATACTCTCCGATCGTCATGGTTGCTCCAAATACCAGGCTTCTGCCTTTTCCTGACTGCTGCCTCATTGTTTTCTTTAAATGAAGCTCGTCCGCTTTCATTGTTGTGGCAGCAGATAAAAATTCCTTTCCAGCCTCTGTCAAGCCTGGCTTTTTTCCACTGAATTCAAATAGCTTAACCCCATACCTTTCCTCTAAGTAGTGAATATGGTGGGATACAGCAGGCTGGGTAATATGAAGTTCACTGGCAGCCTTTGTAAAGTTCATGTGCCGGCATACCGCAAGAAATGTATCCACCCGAAAATCCATCATAAATAATTATCTCCTTTTTAATTTGGTTCCTTAACCATAACATACATTTATTATTTAATAAATATAAATAATTTTATTTTATTATTCTTTTCCAATATAATAGATTCAAATCAAAAGGAGGATGATACTCATGAAAAAATACGCCCCAGGCGTTCTTCTTTGCCTATTTATATCCGCTCCCGCATGGTTTCTGGGAAAAGCCTTTCCTGTTATCGGCGGCCCTGTGTTTGCTATACTCATGGGTATGGCAATGGCCCCCATGGTAAAAGGAAAGGAATTTTTTCGCCCGGGAATAGCCTTTACTTCTAAAAAAATCCTGCAATATGCCGTGGTTCTCTTAGGCTTTTCCATGAATCTGTCCACTGTTCTTCAAAAAGGAAAAGAAGCGCTTCCCATTATCCTGGCGACCATCACTACCTCCCTGGTTACCGCATACCTTTTATCCCGTAAGTTAAGGATTCCAGGTAAAAACGCCATATTAATCGGCGTTGGCTCTTCCATCTGCGGAGGTTCTGCCATTGCCGCAACGGCCTCCGTCATTGATGCCGATGACAATGAGATCGCCCAATCCATATCCGTTATCTTTTTATTCAACATTGCAGCCGCCCTTTTGTTTCCTGCCCTTGGTACGGCTTTGGGTCTTTCCAATGAAGGCTTTGGCCTGTTTGCCGGAACTGCGATCAATGACACTTCCTCTGTAACAGCGGCCGCTTCCGCCTGGGATGGCATGTACGGAAGCAACACACTGGAAGCCGCCACAATCGTAAAGCTGACCAGGACCCTGGCCATTATTCCTATTACTCTGTTTTTGGCATGTTACCGGGCTAAAAAAGAAAAAGACAGTTCGGGACCCGCCATACAAATCAAAAAAATACTTCCGTATTTTGTACTTTTTTTCCTTCTGGCCTCCATTGTGACGACATTTTTTTCCATACCCGTCCAGGTGACCAATTCTTTAAAGAACTTAAGCAAGTATTTCATTGTCCTGGCTATGGGAGCCATAGGAAGCAATACGGATTTGGTCAAACTGATCCGTTCGGGAAAAAGACCTCTGCTATTAGGTTTTTCCTGTTGGCTTGGTATATCTGTGGTAAGTCTGGTCCTTCAGAAGATTTTGGGAATCTGGTAAACACAATGCGGCCGGAAAACGTGGATTTCGTTTTCCGGCCGCATTGTGTTTACTCTTCTTTTTTTAAGTATACGGTCTTATTATTGTTTTTATTTTCCTTGACTTCCAATTGTCCAATGCTATGGACAAATTTGGAAAAGGTGGAATATCCGTAATCCTTAACTTTAAAATCAGCAAATTTCCGGTGTATGCCATTTCCCAGAGCAGCCAGCTCCATACCGTTCTTTCCGCCGCCC
>JAEWRS010000332.1 GCA_023398855.1 Bacillota bacterium | reverse complement strand
GATCAGTATCGCAGTATGGGAATACTCACTTCCTTGTTTTACTGCGAATCCCAGAACCAGGTCTTTATTTAATCTCATTACCTGGCTGGGAGTCAGGTCTTCTGCAACAATGATGGAAGGCTGATTCAACTGTACTTTGCTTTCACTGCCGGTCAATGCTTCTGACAGCTGTCTGGATAAATCCACGATATCAATTGCCCGCGCCTGCATATATTCATCTGGCATTTGGCGAAACGCCTCAGAAAAGACAGCTTCCGCAGACCTGACAGCTGCTTTAGCACAGTCTTTTTCCACCTTAATGCATTGATTGATATGTTCCAGATACCCTTTATCCTTGAGAATCATCCGGTGCATGGCAAAAATATCAGCACCTTCTTCTCCGGCCATTTGCAGTACATTTTTATATAAAAGCTCCAGCCCCTGGTCCACCTGGCAAACTGCATGCTCAAACCGCTTTATCTCCTGCGCAGTATCCGTGATTTTCTGCAGATCCGCTGGAAAATATGTTTTTTGCAGTTTCCTGATCTTACCAACTGCAGCTCCCCCTGATGCAGCATTACCATAATATATATTCATTATATCACACCCATACCTTATTACAAATTTTCGCAAAAAAATGTTTCTATTATTTTCTCCCCATGATCTTCATCCGGCCCTTCTATCTGAACGGTGATGGTATCCCCCTTTTTCACACCCAGCTGCATCAGGGCGAGCATCTGGTCTGCTTTCGCAGACCGTTCGCCCTTATAGATCGTAACGTTTATATTATATTTTTCCAGGATCATCACCAGCTTACTGACAGGTCTTGCATGAAGCCCCAGCTGATCCTTTACAGTGTAATGAAACTTTTTCATCTTTCCTGCTCCGCTTCTATGTGTTATTCCTTAATAAATCCAAACAAATATTCTGGTTCCAGCAAATCCAAGAGGATTCTTTCTTCATCCTTAATTTTACCCACATAATTCCAATACGGCTGCATGGGTATTTCTCTTTTCATGATCTGCATCTCACCTCTGTAATGAGACAGCGAGTCATTGATTACCACAATATCACCTGGTTTTAACACGGTCTTTTTACATATTCTTTCCGGTATTCTCACATTTTCGAAATCTTTTCTTCCAATACTGCTGCGGATAAAAAAATCGGATGCATCTGTTCTGTCAAAGTGGGCATAAGAATATAAGATATTCTCTTCCTCCGGCAGAAGATCCTTTTCTGTTTCAATGCGCAATGTAATCCTGCTGGTATCAATCTCAGAAAGAATCCGCAATTCTTCTTCCGCTGCAAATGCATTTCCGATCAATATGTCATCGATCTTTCCAGTAGCCAATAAATGTCTTGCCTGCAGACTGACCGGCAAGCCTCTGTGAATTTCACAGGTGGGAAGCCCCTCATAAACAGGCCAGGGGCCAAAGGTATTCTGGCTGTTGCTGGATACAAATGCAGCAACAGGCATTCCCAGGCTTTTATACTGATGGGTGAACATCATAAACCGGTCCCAGCCCAGCCCTGTATACTTCTGCGGATAAAAATTATGGCATGTAACCATATTGTGCAGATCAGCCCCCCGCTTAAGCATCAGATCCAGGCTGATGTCAGAGCTGGCATTAAATTCAATGGCAATTCCGTAAGGGTTGTGTGTCAGTGCAATATCCTCCCTGTCACTGAAATGCCCATCCAAACGAATTATTTTTACACCCATATCAGCAAAAATCCTTAAATCATCAGGCCTTGCATTTAAATAGGAAAACACTTCCGGATTGGTATCCACACCAACCGTAAAACCTAATTCACACGCCTTCCTGATCCAGCTGCCAAATTGATCCACAATAGTCTGGGGAGATTCTTCTACTGACAGAAGACAGGTAAAGATCCGTGTAAAACCGTATTTTGCTGCAAGCTTTATATAATCCATATCCTTTTGAGGTGTAGAATGTTCCGGATAAACGGATATACCAAATCGATGCATGTATACTCCTCTCTAATACACAAAATCCTTGTACTGTTCTTTTGAAATTGATTTTTCAGTAAGCATTTTTGCCATACTGCAAATATTTTTTAAGCTCTTATTCAGTTCTGCTTCTCCTTTTTTCGGGCATCTCACAATATTCACCTTATCTTTATAAGCAGCAATAACCTCTCCGTTCTCCTTTGCCATGGAGGCAAACGCCGGAACCGTTGTTTGTTCATTGATTTCATATGCTAATTCTGCACACATTTTCGCATAATCCTTATAATCAAAGGCAGGTCCGCAAAGAACCACATCGGGTTTGATCTTTTCGATTTTACTGCAAATTTTACGGGCGATCTCCTGCCTGTTTTCATAATAGGTTCCTGTTCCGCAAAAAAAGCAGGCTACAACCGTTTCATCATATTCCTTTAAGAACCGCTCCATCATGATGCTTGGCCCAATAGGCACATTTTTAGCTCCGAGCGGGATCATTGTATCTGCTTTCGTACCAAGCCCTGCCTGGACCTGGTCATAAATCACAATTATCTTAATCATTACAAGCTCCTAATCATCAAAAGACAATTCATCCAGAGACAGTTCCTCCCCGCCATCTGTGCTGTCCGATTCTTCCAAAATATAATTTTTATCCATTGATTTTACAAATGGCATATAAATCACTGCCCCCAGCGCGATTAGTACAGCCTGCAGCAAAGCTCCCTGCCACCCGGAAGACAGAAATCCCGATATAATGGGCGGTGTGGTCCAGGGCATTACAATTCCGTTGCAGATCGGCACGATTCCTATGCTCATGCAGACATAAGTCACGATAATATTAAACATGGGAACAATTACGAATGGAATGGCAATCACCGGATTTAAAACCACCGGCAGACCGAAAATAATGGGTTCATTAATTCCAAATATTGCGGGTATAATGGACAGCTTTCCCAGTTCTTTGATTCTCTTTGATTTACAGACAAAGAACATAATGATCAGCATGGATAAGGTGGAGCCGCCTCCGCCGTAGGTTGCAAACAAATCCTGGAACTGAACATTAATAATATGAGGAAGCTGCTGACCTGCCTGCAGGGCACTTAAATTTTCTGCAGATAAGGTATATAAAATGGGCCGGAATACGGAATCCGTGATGTTTGTTCCGTGAATGCCGAACAGCCATAGGATATGGGCAAAAAAGTAGACTCCCAGCATTGTTCCCAATGAATCCCCAACCTTTTGCAGCGGCAGCTGAAGGATATTAAAAATAAAATCAAATGCATTTCCCCAGGGCGTAAACGAAAACAGAATATGTATGGCCAAAAATACTGCTGCCACAATTGCTGCCGGCAAAAGAGCTGCAAATGATTGCCCTACAGTGGGAGGCACTCCTTTTGGCATGCGGATGATCCAACCCTTTTTTTCGATCCGCTTATATATCTTAACGGACAGGACAGCACATAATATACCCACAAAAATACCTTTTGACCCGACCCAGTTGAGAGGAATACTGGCAACCTCATAGGCTTTTTCTGATCCTTCCGGGATGAATGTAGTGGTCAGCGGCATCAGCATGAACCAGCTCATCAGGGCAACGGCAGCACCAAATATCGGGTTTGTTTCTTCATACCTGGCATAATGATAACCAATCCCCATGACAACAAAAACTGCCATTAAAGAAAAGGTGGCGTTTGTTACCACCGATAAGATTGACGAAATGGATTCCCCGCTGATATAAGTATTTCTCAGCAGATCAATCCATGGCTGAACCGGAAAATTGGCAATCAGCATAAAGAATGACCCCACAACCAGCAAGGGCATGCTGATCAAAAATCCATCTCTTATGGACAGCAGATATTTATTCTTACTGATAATCTGTGCAACCGGCATCAGCCTGTTTTCTAACTTTTCCATAAACTTATTATTCATATTTTTCCTTCTCCTTAATTTTCCAATGATCCTCCCTGGCCTATGAGATACCTTTTTTAATTAAATTAACCGCATACTTCAGTACAGCTTCCCCGTTCATCATCCCATAATCCTTTGCATCAATTACGCCGACCGGTGTTTTCTTTTGTTCATAATCCTTTTTGGTATCAGCATACAAAAATTTCACCTGCGGCCCCAGCAGGATACAATCTGGATGCAGTTCCTCATAAATCTCTTTCATTTTGGCAATCGGAAAAGCCTTCACCTCAACAGGTATCTTATGTGCCTGTGCAATCTCCTGCATACTCCCAGCCAACATACTGGTGGACATTCCCGCACTGCAAAAAAGATAAATCTTTT
>JAEWRS010000267.1 GCA_023398855.1 Bacillota bacterium | reverse complement strand
TCTCACACCTGCCACCCCGGCTGGGGATTTGACTGCACGGGGCATGAGCTTTGGACCTTCCCTTAATATCGGACCAGGCAGCAAGCTCTTTCAAGGAGGCAGCTTATCTCTGCTTGCAAATTCCAACAACCGGCAGATGCTTTCCATGGTATTGCAGGACAAGGATGGCACCCTTGTGGTCATTGACGGCGGCTGGGACATGGATGCAGCACACTTAACGGAAGTACTCCGATCCAAAGGCGGACATGTTTCCGGTTGGTTTATTACCCATCCGCACTCAGATCATGTTGGTGCTCTCGTACAGATTCTGGGCAATCCTGACAGTCAGATCACCATTGACAATGTGTATTATTCCCTTGCAGATACTTCCTGGTACGAAAAGGTAGAGCCTTCCCGGAACGATATGGTGTACAGTCTGATATCAGCGCTCTCCACTCTTCCCGCAGAAAAGCTTCATACTGTGAAAAAGGATCAGGAAATCCAGTTAGGACAGATAAAAGCCAAGGTTTTGAATAACCCCTATCTTCTGGATGCCACTTCCGTCAATAACAGCTCCGTTGCCTATAAGTTTTTCTTAAATAATGTAAGCATCCTGGTGCTTGGTGATATGGGCCCGGAAGCCGGACAGCTTTTGTCCCAGGAACGCAGTGCGGAAGATTTAAAAAGCGACATTGTCCAGATGTCCCATCACGGTCAGTACGGGGTCAGCAAAGATGTGTACTCTATCATCAAGCCTCAGATCGCGCTTTGGCCCTGCCCACTGTGGTTATGGAACAATGACAACGGCGGCGGGATTGGCAGCGGGGACTGGAAGACTCTGGAGACCCGGCAATGGATGGAGGAACTGGGTGTAAAAGTAAATTACTGCATCAAGGATGGAGACCAGGTCATTAATTAATCAGTCTCCATGAAAAAGAAACGGCCGGAACACATTGTCATGTGCCCGGGCCGTTTCTTTTTTGTGCGTTTCTGAATGAATGATGCCAAAAACATCTGCTTAGTTGCCGCCCGGGCCATCCCGTCTTGGACGCTCTGACTCCGGCAATGGTTCCACATAGGATCCGTCTTTATATGGCTCTGTATCGATTTCAGGGATATCACCATCACTGTAATTATCTTCCTCAGGCACAAATACCTTCATAATTTTTCACCTCCTGCTTCATGCGTACTGCATTTAATCAGCCTTCCATCTGGCGGCCTAAAAATCCTGCTGCCGTTGTGGCCAGCTTTGTCTCCATATCTCCAAACCGGGCTCTGGGCTCTTTGCTCAATAAAGCTACCGCTCCTATGGCATCACCTTCACAGATAATGGGAGCCACTACCTGAGCCGTTATCCCTTCCAGGGTTTCCCCTGACAACGGGATAAATCCCTTTTCATCTTTTCCGGATACAACAACCATCCGTTCATTGATCATGTTTTCCAGCTGCTTGCTGATGGTTTTCTGCAGAAGTTCTTTCTTGGATCCTCCTGCGACTGCAATAATCTGATCTCTGTCGCAGATACATACGGTAAGTCCGGTAGTCTGAGCCATGGCTTCTGCATATTGAGAGGCAAAAGCAGTAAGTTCTACCATCGGAGAATACTTCTTTAAAATTATTTCTCCTTCCCTGTCTGTAAATATTTCAAGCGGAGTCCCTTCTCTTAACCGGAGCGTCCTTCTGATTTCTTTAGGAATTACTACGCGTCCCAGGTCATCAATTCTTCTTACAATACCAGTTGCTTTCATAATTAAAATTCCTCCATCTTGTGCATTTTAATATCACTGATATTATTTTGCTACGAATGCATCAGATTATACTTAAGTCTGCCATTTTTCCCAAAATTTAAAATCAGGGCCGACTGTTAAAAAAAAGTCGAACCCTGATTTTTCAGATAAAATTCAGCTTATTGCATGCAGAAGAAAAGTTCCTGACGCCCAGTTAAAAGTCTCCCTGCCTCACACGGCGCTGCACTTCCTTTGAAGATGATATATAACCTTCATGAGCCGCTTTTGCAGCGGTGTTATCTGGAATGGGAGTTACAAAATAATTTTCAAAAGAACCATACTTTTGAATAGTCAATTCATTTGACACTCTCTGAAGAAGATACATACCTAAAACATCCATGGCTACCACCTTTCTCCGAACCATTAATTTTGAAACAAAGATAGCAACTGGAACTAAACTTTTCTTCTACTATTAGTATATCAGAAAAGGGACAAAAATCAACCAAATAAACCAAATTTAAAAAGACAATTACTGCATTTTTTCATTTTTTTCAGACAACTCCTGCATTTGCTTTAGGATTACCTCTGCCTGGCTGATCATCGCATCGGTGGTTTTATTCTTCTTTCTGTCAAGATACGTAAACCTGGGTTCTTCCCCCATCTGGAATTTTAAATCCCCCTTATACGCATCAATGATCCTGGGAATCCCTTCCACTCTCAGTTTTGCATTCTTATACATGGTCAGGCGGATCTCCTGGCGGTTGATATTCACCTCAGTCACATAAGCCAGATGGGCCAGAGCCTTTAAGCCGGCTACCTTTAACAGGTTATCAACCGGCCTTGGAATATCTCCGAAACGGTCCATGAGTTCATCCTGCATATCCATATACTCTTCTTCATTCTCAATGCCGGAAATCCGCTTGTATATGTCAAGCTTCTGATATTCATTCTTAATATAGGAAGTGGGAATGTATGCGTCAATGTCGCAGTCAACCACGGTGTTATAGCTTTCCTCTTCTTTCCTCTGCCCTTTCAGTTCTAAAACCGCCTGATTTAAGAGCTTACAGTAAAGGTCATATCCAACGGCCTCCATGTGTCCGTGCTGCTCTGACCCCAGAACATTTCCTGCCCCACGGATCTCTAAATCCCTCATGGCAATCTTGATTCCGGAGCCCAGTTCCGTAAATTCCCGGATGGCCTGAAGACGCTTTTCCGCTTCTTCCTTCAGCAGCTTATCCCGCTTATACATGAGAAATGCATAGGCAGTCCGGCTGGAACGCCCCACCCGGCCCCGCAGCTGGTACAGCTGGGAAAGGCCCATGTGGTCGGCATCCTGGATAATCATTGTATTTGCGTTGGATATATCAAGGCCAGTTTCAATGATGGTAGTGCAGACCAGTACATCGATTTCCCCGTTTACAAAGTCAAACATAATCCGCTCCAGTTCATGCTCATGCATCTGCCCGTGGGCAAAGGTCACCGCTGCTTCAGGAACCAGGGCGGCAATGTGGTTTGCCACCTCATCAATGTTACTTACCCGGTTGTACACATAATACACCTGTCCTCCTCTGGAAATCTCCCGGTGAATGGCTTCCCGCACCATTTCATCGTTGTGTTCCATGACATAGGTCTGAATGGGCATACGGTCCACAGGAGGCTCCTCCAGAACGCTCATGTCCCTGATTCCCACCAGGCTCATGTGCAGTGTTCTGGGTATAGGAGTTGCCGTTAAGGTCAGCACGTCTACATTTTCCTTCAGCTGCTTGATCTTTTCCTTATGGGCCACACCGAAACGCTGTTCCTCATCAATAATGAGAAGTCCCAGATCCTTAAAATGAACATCCTTTGACAAGACCCTGTGGGTTCCGATCACAATGTCCACCGTGCCCCGCTTTAAATCCTCCAAAGTTTTTTTCATCTGTCCCGGTGTGCGGAAACGTGACATTAAATCCACCCGGACGGGGAAATCCTTCACCCGTTGGGCAAAGGTGTTGTAATGCTGCTGGGCAAGAATGGTGGTGGGAACCAGGTAGACCACCTGCTTTCCATCCTGGACTGCTTTGAATGCGGCCCTTAAGGCGATTTCCGTCTTCCCGTATCCAACGTCCCCGCAGATCAGACGGTCCATAATTTTCTTACTCTCCATGTCCTCCTTGGTGGCCTCAATGGCATCCCACTGATCCTCCGTTTCCTCGTAAGGAAACATCTCTTCAAATTCCTTCTGCCATACCGTATCCTCTCCGTACTGAAATCCATGGGTCTGCTGCCTGGCTGCATAAAGCTGCACCAGCTCCTTTGCAATCTCTTTAACCGCACCTTTTACTCTGGTCTTGGTCCGGTTCCACTGGTCTCCTCCCAGACGGTTCAGCTTTGGCTTTTTCGCCTCTGCGCCTGCATATTTCTGGATGCCGTCAAGCCTTGTGGCGGGGAGATACAGATTTCCGTTATCAGCATACTCTACCTTTAAGTAATCCTTGATAACCCCATCCTGCTGGATTTTTTCAATTCCCTTATAGATACCAAGGCCATGGTCCTCATGAACCACATAATCGCCAATGGACAGGTCGGAAAAATTCTGGATCTTGGTTCCTTCATAGGTGGTTTTTTTCCGTTTCCGCTTCTTTTTCTCCACACCGAACATATCGCCTTCCGTGATGACGATAAACTTGATCATGGAGTATTCAAAACCCCGGTGGAGGCTTCCAAAGGTGACCAGAATTTCCCCTGGCTTCACCTCCCGTCTCTCTCCTGCCTCGTCAGGACAGTAGGCCCGTAAGTCATATTCCCTTAAATCCCCTGCAAGACGGCTGGCCCTGGTCCTGGAAGCAGATAAAAGGATCACCCGGTACCCTTCCTTTTTCCATCTGGTCAAATCCTTTATTAAAAGCTCAAAGCCGTTCTGATAAGTATTAACATTCTTTACCTGGAAGCTGTATCGGTTTTTCACCGTAAACCCGGAAAGCTTTTGTTCCAGACCGGTGAGGTACACCGTGGTTTTTGTCTGGACCCTGGCAAGCATTTCTTTGGCCGAGAATAGAAGTCCGGTCTGTCCGGGGAGGAGATAGCCGTTTTCCAGGCGGTGAATCATGCTTTCCCGGAACTCCATTTCCACTGTTTCTCCCTTTTCCCTAAGCCGTTCCGGCTCATCCAGAAACAGTACTGTGTTTTCCCCATGAAAATACTCCAGAAAAGACACGCTCTCCTGGCAGAAATAATGAATATATCCGTCCAGTCCATGCTGTCTGAGCCCCACCTTCAGCCCCTCTGAAAATTCAGACACAATGGAACGGATCCTGGCAGACTCTTGGATCTTTGACTGGGCTCTTAAATCCTTTTCATACTTTTTTGCTTCCTTTTCAAGTATTTCCAAACCTTCCTGGATCTGCTTTCCTGTCATGGCCATTTCCGTGGCAGGATAGATGCGGATGCTCTCCAGCTGCTCAATGGACCTCTGGCTCTCAAGATCAAAGGTCCTGATAGAATCCACCTCGTCATCCCACAGTTCAATGCGCACCGGCAGCTCTTCGGTCAAAGGAAACACATCAATGATTCCTCCCCTGATGGAGAACTGGCCCATGCCATCCACCTGGCCCATGCGCTCATAGCCCAGCTCTGTAAGATGTTTTTTCCATTTTTCCACGTCAATGGTCTGGCCGGCCTCCACAGTCAGCACCTGCTCCTTTAAATACTGAAGAGGGAGAAGGTGATCCATCAGCCCGTCAAAGGTAGTCACCACCCAGCCAGAGGACTTTTCCATTAAGTGGCGGAACACGGCCATGCGCTGTTTTGTGAGCAAATTCCCGTGGATGTCCGCACTGAAAAACAGAAGGTCCCTGGCTGGATACAGCCATACATCAGAATCAAAGAACCGCAGATCCTCATAGATTTCCCTGGCTCTTGTATCGTCATAGGTCACCACCAGCCTTAAGCCTTCCTGCTTTGCCGTTTCGTACATCAGGTGAACCTTTTGGGAATCCATGCATCCGCTTGCCATGACAGGACCGGCTTTTTTCAATAAATCTCCGGAAAGTTCTTCAAAATCCTTTAACTCCCTCAGTGGTTTTTCAAATAAATCCTTCATGAAATCTCCTTACTTCTTCCTGTTAAAATAATTCATTGCTGCTTCCGCTCCGTCCGTAATCATCATGATCGCCGCATCTGCCGCATCCCTGTATGCCTGGGCCATAAC
>JAEWRS010000158.1 GCA_023398855.1 Bacillota bacterium | reverse complement strand
CCCCATATAGTGTTCATCGGTATTTTCCTGTATGTGAGTTATCAAGGGCGTATAGTATAAAGGGCTGCCTGCTCCCATAATAATCATAAGCACAACAAACAATACCACCCCTCGGACCGGCACCAGTAAAATCATGGTTGCCCCGAAAATAACTGCCGACAACCCGATCAGCTTAACATGAGGAATACGAAGCTCTTTGTACGCCATAAACAGACTGACTGCTAATGCTCCTGCGGAAAATGCGGTTTCAATGACACCTAGTATCCAAACCTCATTTCCAATTTTTTTGGTTGCCAGCAACGGCGTAAGCTGGGAAGCTGGAACAACCAGAAAAGAAAAAATAGTATACAGCAGGAAGCTGTTTCGCAGTGCTCTGGAATTCACAATATAAAATAGTCCCTGCAGCAGACCCTGTTTTGTGGTTTCAGTGCTTTGCTGCAATTCACGCTCAGGGATTGGTATGGTAGCCAGAAGTAAGACACCGGCCACTGCTGTTCCTATATCAATGAGGAAAACAGATGAAATGGGCATGAGGCTCATCACAAGTCCTCCAAGTCCGGGAGACGCCAGTTGGATGATACTCCATATACCGGTATAGATGCTGTTTGCTTTGATCAGCTGCTTTCCGGGAACAATTAGCGGCAGAATGCTTTTGGAAGCCGGGAGCTGTATTCCCGTACCAAAGGACCGCAGCGCATGGAAGAACAGCACATATCCAATGGTAGCCTTACCGGTAATAAATAAAATCACCAGAAGCAACGTAGAAAGCGCTATCATGGAATCACTGATCATAACAATCCGCTTAGGTGAATAGCGGTCAGCCAAAACGCCTCCATACAACAGGATTAATGCCTGCGGCAAAAAGGTGGCGACAGTAACAGCGGCAACCATGCTCCCTGAACCTGTTCCTAATGTAACAAACCAGATCACTGCCAGTGATACAACGGAGGAACCCAGCAGAGATATTCCCTGGCTGACCATATATGCCGTTAGTTTATACTGCCATGTATCTCTTTTTAATTGTTTCATCATAAGCCTCCTTATAAATATCTGCCTGTGATACTGACAGGATTACTTCTGATTTCTTCCGGATTGCCTGATGCAACAATTGTCCCTCCTCCGCTTCCTCCCTCCGGTCCAATATCAATAATCCAGTCCGATGCGCGGAGGACTTCCGTGTTGTGCTCGATGATAAAAAGGGAATGCCCTGCATCTGTCAGCTTCTTAAAAATCAACAGAAGCTTTTCTATATCCTGAACGTGCAGACCTGTAGTCGGTTCGTCCAGAATATAAACCATATGCTTTTTCTGTTTTCCTTCCAGTTCTTTTGCCAATTTCAGCCTTTGTGCCTCTCCTCCGCTTAAGGTGGCGATGTTCTGCCCCATTTTCAGATAAGAAAGTCCCACTTCCTCCATCAGCCGCAGCCTGGAGAGAATATCCGGCTCATCAGCAAATAATGAGGCAGCCTCTGATATATCCATACACAGGATCTCTGCAATACTTTTCCCCTTATAAAGCACCTCTGATACAAATTCCTGATACCGGCTGCCTTTGCATTCTTCACAGGTAACATAGTGGTCCGCCATATACTGGAATGCAATCCGGATTTGTCCCTGCCCCTCGCATACCGGACATTGTCCGGCCTTTGAATTAAAGCTGAAATGGCTTTCCGATATTCCACGTTCCATTGCCAGGGGCTGCTTGGCATACAGTGCCCGGATCCCATCAAAAACACCGATATAGGTTGCAGGCGTTGAACGTGAGGACTTTCCCAGCGGTTTTTGATCCATCTGTACAAAGCCATTTATTGTTTCATATCCTTCAAATGACCGATAGCTTTTCCTGCTGTTTTGATGATGCAGGATCACTTCCTCCAACGCCGGAATCAGTGTACCAAAAACCAGGGAGCTTTTCCCTGAGCCGCTTACACCGGCAATGCAGCACATAACATGAAGCGGAAACCTGACATCAACGTGTTTCAGATTATTGCCTGCACAGCCCCTTAATGTCATCCACTGGTAAGGTATTTTGCGCTTTAATGAATTTCCCGAAGTTTCACCGTTTAGATAACGGCCGGTAGCAGAAAAAGAGTTTTCCTTTACTTCATCAACGGTTCCGGCTGCCACTACTTCCCCACCATGAACCCCGGCTCCAGGCCCAATGTCAATCAGATAATCCGCACTGAGCATTGTGTCCCGGTCATGCTCCACGACAATCACTGTATTCCCTTTATCCCTTAAATTCCTGATGGTATTGATCATCAGATGATGGTCTCTAGGATGTAATCCGATGGAGGGTTCATCCAGAATATAAGTCAGTCCGATTAAATCACTGCCCAGCTGTCCGGACAGGCGCACACGCTGAAGCTCACCTCCAGAAAGCGAAGGTGCTGTCCTGCATAATGTCAGGTACGGCAGTCCGACCTGCAGCAGACAGGTGATTCGTGTCTGGATTTCCTGTACTACTTCCCCAGCCTTATTTTTTTGATTATCCGTAAGCAGGGACTGCAGACAGAATATCCAGTCCTGCAGCCGGTCCATTGGCATTTTAGTCAGTTCCGGCAGACGATACCCCATAATCACAGTATACCTGGCTTCCTGACATAACAACTCTCCGTGACAGGCAGCACACGGAACCTCACGCATGTATTGCTTCCATGGATTGTCATCTGATCTGGATTCCCGGAATAACCGTTGGATATGAGCGGCCGCACCTGCGGCAGACCGGCTGATTTCCGTATCTCTTCCGCCTGAATTGTACTGAAAGCGGTAAATCTTATCTCCAGTGCCATAGAGAACTGCGTTCTTAAATTCTTCCGGCAGCTCTTTCCATGGAGTATCCAGATTAATTTTCATGTCGGCAGCTATGGCATACAGCTCTCCTGTCATCCAATTTCCATTGGCTTTTTTCCCACGCAGCTTACCAAAAAAGGAAGTTGCCCCATCCAGCACAGAGAGATTTTCATTTACCACGATCAATTGGGAATCCACCTCGTATAAAAGTCCAAGGCCATTGCAGGCATGACACGCTCCCACATGGGTATTGGCATTAAAAACAGATACATGAAGCGCTTGATAAAGATTCCCGCATACCTGACACCGGTTTTTGTTTTTGCTGTCTTTCTTAACAGGTATACCGCAGTAAGGACAATAAGGTACTCCAATCGCAACATAAAGCATTCGCAGCTGGTCCAAAATGCCTGTGAGCGTTCCCACGGTGGAACGCGGGTTATGGCTGCCTTTTTTCTGTTCAATGGCAATGGTTGGAGTAAGTCCTTGTATCGTGTCAAAATCTGGCTTTTCCATTAGCTCCTGAAGCTTAGCGGCATTTGACATATGATCAAGATACCGGCGTTTTCCCTCTGCATAAATCGTATCAAAGGCTAAAGAGGATTTGCCGCTTCCGCTCACACCTGTGATGACTGTCAGCTTATTTTTGGGAATGGATATGTCAATATTTTTTAAATTATTCTGCCGGCACCCTTTTAGCAGCAAAACGTCGTTTGACTGCCTTCCAGGTATCGCCGTGCTGCATTTTCCAGACACAGGCTGTATAGTAAACCTTGATTCCAGCTTATCCGGGTCTGCTGTCTCACTTCTCCCCTGCACGCCAAGCTGTTTAAGCCTGGATTGAATGGCCTCCATATATTCTGAAGGCATACGGCTTAATATACCGGAAAGTTCTTTTTCTGAAACATCTGGATTCACTGTAAGAGCCGCCATTTCATCCAGAAGATCCTTTTCATATCTGCTTAATTCGCTGTATTTTTTTATACTGAGCTCTGTCCACAAATCCCATGGAAGAAGCTCAAGCCCCAGCAAACAATTAAAGTCATGCAGCAGATTCCCTTTCACGGAATGCCAGCCTTTCCAATTCTTGTTGTAGCCAAAATCCTCTGGGTGCTGTTTTCCAGATCTGCAAAGCATCCAAGCCTGGCCACCCAGCAAATAGCCTGCATCAGATGGCATATCCTGGGTATTGAATGTGATTCCATCATGTATTTTCTGAATTTCATCCAACTGTGAATCCATCCGTACCCACCGTTTCTTCTCCATGCAGTAATACTCAACCAACCAATGGTCTTCATACATGAGCTCGCTCTTACAGTAACCTTCAAAGCCTGCACGCAAGCGGGCAGGTATCTTTTTATGGCGAAAAAAGGATACCAGAAGTAATGCATAATCCCTGCACATTCCAACCAACCGCTGCTGCGGCGGCCTCATAAGATCCAGTGGGCTTTGGTCAATTTGAAGTAACTTCTCCAGCATCTGCGGCACAGTGCGGAGCAGTTCTTCCTCCATTTGGCGTTTACTGAAGGTAACACCATAAAGTTTTCCCTGATCTCCATGAATAACCAATCCCTGTACAATCCGCAGTAAGTCTGCTGGAGATGACGGCAAGGCTTCATACCAGCTCTTATATTGGCGCGGATTGGTAATAATACTCTGTTTTACATAAGTTGAAACATCCATTTTTATTCTTCCTCCACATTGACCCTAGCCCCTGACACTGTGTCAGAGTCAATAGAAGAGAAGATTTTTTTACAGGTACCGTCTGACCTTTGCCTGATAGCGTTGATACTCTTCTCCAAAAACACCGGACAGATATTTTTCTTCACCAATTACCTGAACATGGAATAGCGTAACAGCCAAAACAGACACAAATATATTGATCCAGCTGGGGCAGGCCAGCGCACAGCCAATATAAAGCAGGTCAAACCCTACAAAGGCCGGATTGCGGCTAACACGATAGATGCCCCTTGTCACCAGGTTTGTATTCTGATTGCTGTTAAATCCTGCACGCCAGTTATTTTTCATGGCAATAATTGCCAGCAAAAAGAATATACAGCCCAAAGCCATAAT
>JAEWRS010000145.1 GCA_023398855.1 Bacillota bacterium | reverse complement strand
CGGTATTTCTTACAGGACAACGGCGTTATGGCTACCGGTTGGCTGGATAACAATGGTTCCCGGTACTATTTAAACAACGATGGTTCTATGGCTACTGGCTGGCAGACCGATGGCTCCTCCAAGTATTATCTTGCAGAGAACGGTGCGGTATCTACCGGTTGGAAATTGATTGATAACGGCTGGTATCTCTTTGGCCAGAATGGAACGATGAGCACCGGCTGGGTCAATCCCGACGGAAATTGGTATTTTATTGGCAATGACGGTAAAATGCAGTCCGGTTGGCTTGATGACCGGGGCGCCAAGTACTATTTAAGCGCTTCTTCCGGCAAAATGACCATTGGCTGGAGACAAATTGACGGATCCTGGTATTACTTTGGTGCAAACGGTGCCATGGCAACCGGTATGACTCAGATCAATGGCCAGCAATATTACTTAAATCCATCTGATGGAAAGATGGCGGCTTCTGCAACATTTATATTGGATGGGGTTTCCTATACTGCTGATGCCAACGGCGTTTGCACAATAACACCTCAGGCAGCTGCAGAACAGGCGGCAGGGGAACATACGGCGGAAAGCCAGCCTGCCCAGACGGGAACTGCTCCAACGGATCCCGCCGCCGGTCAGACAAAGGAAATCGGACCTGGAATCCATTAATAAACGGCAGCTGGTACTGCTATTTGGCAATGTCCGCACGCAATAATCGTTAAAAACACAGTAAAATGCGCTTTGAAAACGGCTTTCAGCCTGATTCAAAGCGCATTTCTGATTCCATGCTATTTAGAAGATCCCTGCTCTTAAAAATTCTTTGTCTCTCCAACAATATAAATCGGCCTGTCCTTTAATTCTGCAAACAAGATCGCAATATAATTTCCGATGATGCCCACAATCAAAAACAGCACTGCAAACATAAAGCAGATCAGCACAATGGTAGTGGCATATCCGTTTGGAGTTCCTATTCTTGCCCAGCTCCATATGGTATAAGCCATCATAATGACCCCCAAAAGGCCTGCTCCGCATCCTGCATAAATTCCCAGCTTTAATGGCAGATTGGAAAAGCACATAATCGTATTTATGGAAAAAGCCATTAGTTTCTTAATACTGTATTTGCTCTCTCCTGCCACCCTGGATCCGGCCTCATATTCTATTGTTGTCTTCTGAAAACCGATGTTTTGCACGTAGCCCCGCAGAAAACGAACCTTTTCCCTGTAATTTTCCTTCAGTATTCTTGAAGCCTGCTTTGATATGGCAAAAAAGTCAGAAGCATTTGGTTCAAACTCCACATCAGAAAGAGCATTGATCAGATGATAAAAAGCAGAAGAGGCAAAGTTCTTAAACCAGCCTGCAGATTCATTTTTCGTCCGCACCATGTTGATGACATCATATCCGCTTTCAAATTTACTGACAATTTCCTGCAGATACTCCGGTGGATGCTGCAAATCTGCATCCATACACACAATCCCATCGCCGCTGCTGTAATCAAGCCCGGCAATCATGGCCGCCTCATGGCCAAAGTTTCTGGAAAAGCTGACGACCTTGACCTTTTGATCCAGCTCTGATAAATGATCAAGAATTTTCATGGTTCCATCCTGGCTTCCGTCATTGACAAAAATCAGTTCATAATCCCATTGAAGTTTATTTAAAATTCTGGCCGTTTCCTGATAGAACTGATTGAGAGCCAGTTCCTCATTGTAGCACGATACCACGACCGATAATGTTTTTCTCATGTTTTCCTCCTAATGAACCAAGAGAATATATGAAATATCCAGTTGATTCCCAAGTTCAAGGCTGATATAAAATCTTGGATCAATCCTGAGCTCTTCCTGTTATATTGCAATTTACCCATGGGTTTATTCTTCATTTGCTTCCTTTTTTATATAACATTGTTCAAACTCTGTCAATGCCTGAACGGATTTTTTGCTGTAATCCCCGTTCACATCTACAATGGCCAAAAGATTTCCATTGTCATAGCAGACCGGTATCAGTTTTCCAAACTCAATTAAGTCTCTGACCAGAGTATAGGACCGGCTTTCTTCTCCCGTGTAGCCTGCCTGGACATAGACATAGTCTGTTTTTGCATAATCCATGAATTCCACGAAGTAATCCATTTTCTTGACTAAGACCACATTTCCCCATACCCCTGTAATATCATCATAGGACTGGACGTTGCACGGAAATGCCAGCACATCAGGATGGTCTCCGACAGCAATCAGCCTGGTCTCCGGGTCAGCAGCAAGAATATCCCATATAGCACCATTTCCCTTTGAGATCATATCCTGTCTGGCGGCTTCTCTGTGGTTGTAATAGCCTTTATGGGACAATGACACAGGAGTAAATCCAAGACTCCAGTTCCAACTGGTCATGGAAGTAAAGAATGCGGAGAACAAAAGCACCCAGACTCCCACCCCCATTCCTCCTTGCCATAAGGTCTTTTCCCTGGCTTGTGCCGCAGCGTTCAGAACGCATACCGTGGTAAGCACGTAAAGAAGCATGAAATAGTTCCCGTCCACCTGGGTCAGCATGGCAAAGCTGATAAAATTAACAGCCAGAAACGGCATATAGATCACTTTCAGAAAAATGGATAGCTGACAATTTTTCCCTTTATCCACATTTTTGCCGTAAAAACAGCTGGCAATCCACAATAAAAGAAGAAAATACAGCAGAAATCCCCCCCAGGCCAGGACCACATGATCCATGTCCTCTCCAACAGGGCAAAAGAAAAATCCGTGCAGCCGTCCTACCAGCCAGACAGCCTTTTCCCCAGGAGACATTCCTGCTCCGCTATTGGGTATGGAATTGATCCTGAACGGATATTTCATATGGAGCCCTATCTTTGTGAGAAGGGAGGAGAAAACGGAGGTAACCGGCAGCCCAGTCAGCAGGAATGTTCTCGCCCAGATTCCTCCTAAGGCCAGGCATGCACCTGCCACAACCGCCAGAACACCCCTGTTTGTCGCCTCTGCTCCGAATCTGGGAAGCAAAGACTTTCCCAACAAATATAAAAATCCCATTCCAAAAACAGCAGTGGAAAATATCAGTGCCGTTGGTTTTAAGGTAAGACTGAGAAGAAAGGCAGCAGTCCCGTATCCCAGATAACGCCAGGATTTCTGACCGGCTTTTATATATCTGAGGAGATAATACACCATGATTTCCTGGACTAGCAGGGTGATAATGTCACTTTTGGCCGTGACAGCCATATTCATAATACCTGGTGCTCCCGACAAAAGAGCAGCCAAAAAGACCGACTGCTCCCGTCTTAAATAGAAACGTCCGATTCTATAGC
>JAEWRS010000090.1 GCA_023398855.1 Bacillota bacterium | reverse complement strand
ACCATGATCTCTCCCGTAGCAAATCCCCTGCGTATCAATACGTGACGCAGTAAACCGTACCCGTTATCTTCATCGTAAGTACGTATCTTAAAGGACTTCAGCATTCCTCTGATTGTTCCGATAATTTCGTCTGCCTTCTGATCCTCAATCATACAGTTTTCCACGGGAATAACCCTGTGAGTATGCTGCTCATATATGCCTGAAAACGGGTTGCCCTTTTTATCATGGTCAAACACTGCGTGAACCTTATTGCGGTAATGATAAGGATTCTCCATGCCAATGATTGGCGCAACTCGGCAATAAGGCTTCAACAATGTTTCCAGGTATTTTTGCTTCTGTTCCAGCTGTTTTTCATATGGCATGTCCAAAAGCTTACAACCTCCGCATTTGCTGGATACCGGACATTTGGATTCTGGTCTTCTTTTGCCTCTCTTTACGTAACTGTCATCGCCGGTTTTTTCTTTGTTAAGCCTTTTATCTATCATAAATTAATACACCCTTTCTGCATAATAAAACCCGGAACTTAGTAATACCATTATTATTACCTTTTTTCCGGTCTTTTACCTGTATTTTGTTTCTTAGACTATTATAATACATCTCTCTTTCTAAAACCACTGAATTTCTTAAGCCCACGAAAAAATGCTTGTATTTATTTTTAACACTATTATAATATATCATATAAAATCAAAAGGAAGTACAACGCATGATTCATACAACTGATAGCTTTTACCTGGACAAGACCCTTTACACCGGACGGCCCAGCAATTTAACCGGACGTATTTCCAAGGAGATCCGCACCTATGACCTACTGGACAAACTGAACATATCTTATCAACGTGTGGATCACGCTCCTCTGCCGACTATTGATGCTTGCAGAGAGGTGGATACGCTGTTAGAAATAGATATCTGTAAGAATCTGTTTTTGAGAAATGCTCAGAAAACTGATTTTTATCTTCTGATCCTGCCAGGAAGAAAAAAGTTCCGCACCGCAGCCCTTTCCAGGCAAATCGGCACCTCCAGACTCTCTTTTGCTGAGCCGGAATTTATGATTCAATTTTTGGACATTACCCCTGGATCTGTTTCAGTCATGGGGCTTATGAATGATAAAGACTGCCGCGTAAGGCTGCTGATCGATAAGGATGTTCTTTTTAATGATTTCTTTGGCTGTCATCCCTGTATTAATACCTCCAGCCTGAAATTTAGAACCACAGATCTTTTGGATATCATTCTTCCGGCTATTTCCTGTGAATACACACTAGTGGACTTACCCTCCGGACAGGAATAATACCTGATGAAGCATCAGATGACATCATGAATTGAATATGGGAGGGCCGCACGAAAACTCAGTGAGATCCTCCCATTTTATGTGTCTATTCTTTTTTATATTTTTAATTCTCATTAAAAAAAGCAATCCGGTTTTTACCAGCCTGTTTTGCCTGATACATGGCCCGGTCTGCCCTGGAAAATAATTTCTGATAATCCTCTCCCCCTTTTTCGGTAATGGAAACGATACCAATACTGACAGAAAGATTGCTGTTTTCTTCAGGTACTATTTTTTCTACCTCATCCAACAGTCTCTCAGCCCTTTTCCGTACATTTCCCTTGGTCGTGAAAACAACAAATTCATCACCGCCTACTCTTCCTACCAGATCAGGATCTGTATAAATATCACAGAGCATTCCACTGACCTGCATCAGGATCCTGTCTCCGGCCAAATGACCATAGCAATCATTGATTTCCTTAAAATTATCAATATCAATCATACAAAGCCAGCCCCATCCGCCATCTTTTAATTTTTCGTCTACCTGATATTCAAAAGCTGTTTTATTATATAAGCCCGTAAGCCCATCCTTTAAAGACTGAAGCAAAAGCTGCTCTTCTCTCGCTTTTAATCCGGTAATATCCTGAAGCTTTCCAACCAGCTTTACAGGACCTGATGACCGCCCCTCCCACTGCGCGGTAATTTTACAGCCACACCAATGATATGGTTCGCCAATTTTTCCAAGACAAAATTCAAAGGAACGGATTTCTCCGTCTTTAGGAGCATTATCCCGATGCTTGGCAAGAATTCTTCCAAAAGTTTTTAAATTGATCTGTCCTCTGGCATTTGGTGACACATATAGTCTCTCATCCATATAAGAATACTCAAATAAAACCGTATCCTTAAAAAAACCAATGTTTTTGTACATTTGCTCCGTCTCACTAAAACGGAAGAACTCATGTTCGTTTATCATACTTCGCTCCCCGAACCGACTTCCTGAATTTCCTGTCATGATCCTTCCCCCTGTACCTGCTGAAATCCTTTATTCCGCATCTTTTCCATTCGTATATGGTATATGATAACGCTTTTCATCCGTATATGCAACCAAATTTTCAACCATTATTACGCATATAATACGTAGCATCTGCACAGAATATCCTTTATGATTAACCTAGAGGTGATAATGTTGGATGTACAGTTTGTAAGGCATAGAATCACGGAACTACGCCTGGAAAAAGATATCTCAGAATATCAAATGAGCCTGGATTTAGGGAAAAACAAAAGCTATATCCAGGGAATTTCTTCCGGTCGTTCCATGCCATCTATGAAACAATTTTTTGAAATCTGCGATTATCTTGAAATTACTCCCATAGAATTTTTTAATACAGAAATAAAAGAGCAGTCTCTTCTAAGGGAGGCCGCTGCGCTGATGAAAGACTTGACTAAAGAAGATTTGGAAGCGGTCTTCCCCATATTACTGCGGCTCAAAGCAAATGCGGACAATCAAAAACAGGCAGAACCGTGATTAACGGTCCTGCCTTGTTTTATCTGCTAAATGGCTCTCGTATTTTCTTTCAGCCAAAGAGCTTTCTCTCCGGTAAAGTAAGGAGAAAGAGCTTTATAAACAGCCTTGTGATAATCATTTAACAGCATCACATCCCGGTCTGTCATAAGGGTTGTATCGATAGCCTCCAGATCAATAGGAACCATGGTCAGGAATTCAAACTCCATGAACTGTCCATATTCATTTTTTTCAGCTTTCTTACACACAATCAGGTTTTCCGTGCGGACTCCATGACTTCCCTCTATATATACTCCTGGTTCATCGGAAGTAACCATACCCTCCTCCAAAACACAGTTATCCTGTCGTTCTGGAACCATACGCCACCGGATTCCATTGGGGCGCTCATGGACACTCAGCAGATATCCCACTCCATGACCGGTCCCATGGTCATAATTTAAGCCTCGGCTCCAAAAGGGCTCCCTTGCTACATAGTCCAGGGTCAGACCCCGGCTGCCATGGAGAAACCTCACAGCGCCCAGACGCAGCATGCTGATAACCGTAAGTGTAAAATGGTCTCTCTCTTCCTTAGTAAGTGGTCCCACTGCAATGGTCCTGGTGACA
The DNA here is from genome assembly GCA_023398855.1 of Bacillota bacterium. Taxonomy (GTDB): domain Bacteria; phylum Bacillota; class Clostridia; order Lachnospirales; family Lachnospiraceae; genus Lacrimispora. The sequence continues at coordinate 6,259 of JAEWRS010000090.1, read as the reverse complement.
TCGGTGGTTCCTTCATAATACTGTCCACCTGAATCAACCAAATAAAGGCCCTTGGGTTCTATTTTCACGTCACTCTCTCCAGTGGCCTTATAATGGCACATGGCCGCGTTTGCCCCGTAAGCGGATATTGTATCAAAGCTCAGTCCTAAGTTTCCCTCCTGGCGGGAACGCAGGCTATCTAAGTACTCCTGGGCATGGACCTCTGTAATAGTATCCTTTCCAACATTTTGTTTCAGCCAGTAGATAAAATTTACCATAACCACCCCATCCTTAATATGGGCTTTTTTCATGTTTTCCACTTCTACCGGGTTTTTCACAGCCTTTAATAGGGCGGTCGGGTTCATCCGATCTATCATGGTGTTAGAACTGTCAAGATTTTTAACTATGGCATAATTAGTCCTGGCTGTCTCTAAAAGAACCTTTTGATTCCTTAGCTGACGAACGGCTGTATAGATTTCGTTATAAGGGCATACTGTTACCGAAAGCTGCTTGAAATAAGCTTTCATCTCATCACTTAAAACCTTTTCATTGATAAAAAGATAAAAACGGTCCAGAGTAATTATCCCATAGGAAAGCACTACCGGATTACTTAATATATCATTACCCCTGATGTTTAAAAGCCATGCAATGTCATCCAATGTAGTAAGAATATGAATATTGGCCTTTGCCTTTTTCATCTGGCTTCTCAGTTCTTCTATCTTCTGGTCAGAAGACCTTCCGCAAAATCTCTCCTCAAGGATCCAGGCTGGTTTTGCAGACAGCTGTGGACGTTCCTTCCATATGGCCTCCACAAGATCAGCTTCGTAGGCCAAAGTCACATTGTTTTCCGACAGCATTGTCTCCAGCTCCTGTCCCAGCTGGCAGTTTACTACCCGGCCGTCAAATCCCAGGCAGCCGCCTTTAGGAATGACCTGTTCTAAATATTCCCCGATCTCAGGAACTCCGGGCTGTCCCGTTTTCTGCAATGTAATTCCAGTGCCTTCCAGCTGTTTTCCGGCCTGAACAAAATAACGGCCGTCAGTCCACAAACCGGCCTCATCCATTGTGATCACAGCCGTGCCTGCTGACCCACTGAACCCAGTCACAAATTCCCTGCATTTAAAATATTCTCCCACATACTCAGTTTCATGAAAATCCGAGGTTGGAATCATGTAAGCATCCATATGATGCTCCGCCATCAGGCTTCTTAATCGTTCCAGTCTTTCCTGAATCATTTATTTATCTCTCCTTTGTCTTCAAAATAATTCTCTATAGCAGCCCCAATCCCTTCACTGTAGGTGGGATGGGCACGCATAGCGAGCATAAGCTGTCTGGCTGTCAGACCGTTTGCAATAGCTGTTGCCATCTCACTGATCATATCCGTTGCCCTGGAGCATACGATCTGGGCTCCCACCAAGGTGCCGGAATATTCCTCAAACACCAGATGAATAAATCCGTTTTGTTCCTTTGTAATAATTGATTTCCCGTTTCCTCCCATGGAATAGCGGCCACATCTCACCTTCATACTGCAAGCTACCGCCGCCTCCCTTGTTAACCCTACAGAAGCGATCTCTGGTTCCGTATAAATACAGCTGGGAACAACAGGCAGCTTGACGAACATACCGTTTGGCACCACGGAAAGCCGGAGGGAATGTCCGACTCCTGCAATTTTTTCTACCACATATGTTCCCTGTGCAGCTGCCACATGTGCCAGTTTAATGTCAGCTGCCACATCTCCAATGGCATAAATTCCGGGCTCGCTGGTCATAAACTCTGAGTCTACTTTCAGATGTCCATTCTCTGTTTCAAGATTTATATCCTGCCCCATCAGCCCCTCCAGACAGGGAGCTCGTCCGGCTGCCATGAGAACCTGTCCGGAACGGGCTGTCTTTTCCTCTCCGTCCACTTCATATATGCATATGAGCCCCTGATTCGGCTCTTCTTTTATTTCCTTAATCTTTGCCCTGCATTGTATGGTGATTCCTTTTCTTCTAAGCTCCTCTTCCAGTGCCTGGGAAACTTCCGTATCCATTGGTCCCAATAAGTGGGCCTGGCTCTCCAGAATGGTCACATGGGAGCAGAGTGCACTGAAAATAGTGGCAAATTCCACTCCGATCACCCCACCGCCAATGATGGTGAGACGATCGTAATTCCATGTATCAGAAGCCAGCAGCCGGTCACTGGTCAGCACTCCGGGAAGCTCCGCTCCCGGGATCTTTAGCTTCACTGGTCTGGCTCCGGCGGCAATAATGATATGATCCGACTCATAATAATCTTTGCCTTCCAGGCTGTTCACTTCAATCGTCCGCCCGCGTCGAATGGTGGCTGTCCCATAAATAACTGTTACTCTTGCCGCCTCAATCAGTTCCTCTACTTCCTTACGGTACTCCTTTACAGAACGTTTTTTATAATTCTGCATTTTTTTAAAATCAAATGAGATGAAATCAGAGGAAACCCCGAATTCATCACTGTTTTGAAGCACTTCAAAAATACTGGAGGCATGGAGTAGTGCCTTGGTGGGTATGCAGCCTTTATTAATGCAGGTTCCTCCTAGCCTTTCCTTCTCCACAATGGCGGTCTTAAGACCCAGACCAGCCGCTTTTAAAGCCGCCGTATATCCACCTGGCCCCCCGCCAATCACCACAATATCAAAATGTTCTGCCACTTACGCCTCCTGCCGGATCATTCCAAAATGCAGGCAGGCTTTTTTAATTCCCTCCTGATCAATTGGATCCGTGATATAATCAGCCGCTCTTTTCAGCTCATCCATGGCATTGCCCATGGCAATTCCCCTTCCCGCCAGCTTTATAATATCGTAATCATTCATGCTGTCTCCAAAGGCTACTGTTTCTGTAAGAGGGATCTTGTAATAATCGCATAACCTAACAAGGCCCATGGCCTTTGAGGCCTTCCGTTCCACCACATCTGCTCCCTTTTTATCGGCAAACATGTGTACATGGATCTCCGGAAATTCCTCTTCCATGGCCTTTGCACCGGCTTCATCCCCGATATAAGCCATGGTGCGCACTTCCATGTACACCAGCTTTCCAGGATCTTCAAATCTTCTTCCGCATTCTCCCCAAAGTTTCGTATCATGCCTTCTTACCAACTCCGGATGGGTATAATAATCCAGATCTCCTATGGTGGTCCCTACGCTGTGCGGAGTTTTTTCTGCATAAGCCAAAATCTTTCCCAACAGCTCCTTATCAAAGGTGTGTTCATAAATGACTTTATCTCCCACAGTCACCTTTGTCCCATTGAGATGGATGATCGCGTCCGGCCTTACCAGATCCCGGATCCCGGTACTAAAAACTGAATCCATATCTCTGCCCGTCGCCAGGACAATGGTGTAATTCTCTCTCAGCTTTTCTATGGTTTCCAAAGCGCTGGCAGGAATTGTCCAGTCCTTATGGTCCAGTAATGTCATGTCTACATCAAAGCTCACGATCGGTTTCATCTATTTTCACCTTTTTTTCTTCCTAAAATAATCTTTCTTTACCATAATATCTTAAATTTGAAATTTTTTCAAGAAATATACTTTACCAATCCGAAACTTTCTGCTATAATACCATATGTGTCAAGGAAACGGAGTATGGCGTAGCTTGGTAGCGCGCTCGGCTGGGGGCCGAGAGGTCGCAGGTTCAAATCCTGTTACTCCGATCAAAATAGGAAATACTGGATACCTTATTTTACAAGGTTTCCAGTTTTTTTTCGTCTTAAAATTCCCCTCATTTTTCGAATACAGTTGAAATAACTCTTTGTTTGTGTGTAATATCGACATAATGCAACGTGACGAACAAAAAGAAAAAGACGATGGTAACCAATCGTCTTTACATATTTGAGCCATAAGACAGTTCTTTAATCTCAATCACATCAACCTAGGTGGCAGCAAAAACATATGACTGCTTAGTCAATACCCAAGAGTCTCTCTATGTAATACTGAGTATTTATAACAAACCACATTTGGGCATCAAATCTCATAATCGTCCATAGAGATATGCCGTGGAAATTATATTCTGCCACCAGACCGGCCCTTGCGTCAAAGCTTCTTGCATCTTTAGTCCATACTACATGCAGATTCTGATCGCTATCCGTATAGTAGAAGTAAGCTGACTGTGCTGGTTCATTAAATTGTATTGGTACGCCGTTTTCCGCTGCTATTTGTACCGCATTATTATAGGTTATTGCGGCAGCATCTGTGGCACCGGGAACATATGGAAGTGTCCAATCATAACCTAAAGAAGTAACTCCTAAATAATTTTTTTCAGGAGGAATAGTATTAACCATATAATCTAATAAATCTCTTAAGATATTAACTGGATAAATTGCGCTTGGAAAACTGTAAGTCCTTGCCCAGTCATATGAAGCAAATATGACCGCATCTACAAATTTAGATAACCTTGAATAATCTATTTTTTCAAAGCCAACGCTGGAATCACCAATATTCGTAGCTGGTGATATGGTAATCATTATCTTGTATCCTTCTGAATGAAACAACACAGAGGCTCTCTGCAAATATTCTGCAATGCTATTTATGTTGTTATAAGTAATGTTTTCGGTATATATGTTAATACCATAAAAACCTTTCGTTTTCATTATATGAAGAGCATTCTCAATAAGGCTGACCTGCACAGAGGGATTATTTAAAATATTATAGGTCACTTCAGGACTGACTATTCCTTCTTCCGACATAGTGGAAACGAGCATCATGGGTGCAACACCATAAGATTTGGCCAACTGGATAAGTTCAGTGTCGTCGGATCTGAAGATGATTTCACCCTCACTTGTAGCTCTATAGTTGAATATGGTCAAATAAGTTAAAAAGGGAAGAGTTTTTATTAAAACAGATTTATCTATGTATGAAAAGGTATAGCCAATAGTGGTAATTGTTCTTGTTTTGTTTGTTTGATACTTGATCACTATGGTTTCACCTACGTACAGCATTCCCCTATCGGAAAGATAGGGATTATTTCTTAATAATTCCATTGTTGAAACATCATACCGCTCTGCAATACTCTCCAAAGTATCACCAGCTTGGATGGTATAGAGTATTTCCGGTTGAACAATCACAATAGTTTGACCAATTGCTAAATTATCAGGGTTTATAATTCCGTTTTCTAATATTAATCTGTTAACAGAGACATTGTATTGCTCTGCGATTGAATAGATCGTTTCGTCGGGTTCAACTACATGTGTGGTCATGGCTTCCCTCAATAATCTTATTAATTCTATTATATGCCAATACTACCTGCCCATGACAATATATTACAAACAATTACATAATTTCTTGATAGCATACGAAATAAGGAAACATATATTCTATTGAAAAAATTATTCAAACATAATACTTAATCACGAAAACACCAAAACGCCGTTGTACTGAACAAAGAAGTCACAGATGTAACCGTATCTGCTGATACTAAACTGGAAGTTTCTGATGAGGCTAAGGTGTCAGCCATACCAGATGGTGCTGAATTTTTGAAAAAATTTTCTGTTGAAGAATAACTGAACAAGTGGTAAAATTATTATCCTTGGCAATTGCCAAAGGATTAAAAAAGTGGACCATTCGGTGGACCAAACCTATGATAGGGAGAAAGCATTGAAATAACTTGAAATAAATATGGTCTTCTTATAATTGTGAAATTACCTTGGCTCTGCCAAGGGCTTTGCGGCGTAATTCACTAACGTAATTCACTAACGTAATTCACTTAAATCGACTTATGAAATCCAGGAGGTGTGTTTTATGAGTTATTATGAACTTGACATGGAACATTATCCGCGAAAGGAACAGTTTGACCTTTTCCGCAATCTCGCTTATCCATATGTAGGTATGACTGTGAATCTGGATATTACAGATTTTATGAGCTGTATCAAAGAAGAAGGGCTGCCTTTTTACCTGACTTTCCTATACGCGGCGGCACGGACTGCTAACTCTATCCCGGAATTCCGCCGCCGTCTCCGTGGAAACGGGATCATTGAATATGATCACTGCATTTCTTCCTACACCCTGGCACTGGAAAACGAAAGCTATTGCTATTGCACCGCAGATGACCGGCTGCCCTTTGATGAATTTCTAAAGGATTCCAAGCAGCGTCAGGAACTGGCAAGGCAGAGCCAGACTCTTGCAGAGGGTGAGGATGAAGACCAGCGCTTTTTCCTTTCCAGCATTCCCTGGGTAAGCTATACTTCCATCGTTCAGCCGGTTCCGGTTCCTGCGGACAGCAACCCTCGTATCACCTGGGGAAAGTATTTCACCTCAGAAGGAGACATAAAAATACCG
>JAEWRS010000010.1 GCA_023398855.1 Bacillota bacterium | reverse complement strand
AAGCTAGGCTTTATGGATAACGATGAACCAACCCAATATTTTGGAAATGTGACAGAGGCTGCTGTTAAGACTTATCAGCGTCAAAATGCCTTGACCCAGGACGGAATTGTAGGGCCTGAGACCTTGAGTTCCATTATGTCTCCAACCGCCAAATACTACGCCGTATCAAAGGGTGTGGAAGGGGATGATATATCAAGGATCCAGAGCCGTCTTTATGAATTAGGGTATCTTGCTACCGCCGGTCAGATATCTGGTTGTTTTGGAGATGAAACGGAGGCTGCCGTCAAGAAGCTTCAGGAAGTCAACGGCTTAAATATAGATGGTAAAGTAGGCCGTCAGACCATAAACCTTCTCTACAGTGAAGAGATCAAGCCCAACTATTTGGCCTATGGGGAGAAAAGCGAAGTGGTTTTATCCAGCCAGCAGCGCCTTAAGGATCTTGGGTATTTAACTACCGATCCGGACGGTGCGTACGGGGCAGATACAGTGACAGCGGTAAAGCAGTTCCAGTCCAGGAATGATCTGGTTGTGGATGGATATTTAGGACCTTCTACCAGAGTCACATTAATGAGTGCGGAAGCACAGCCAAACGGTTTTACCCTTGGTGAACAGGGGGAATCGGTTACCAGGATCCAGCAGTTATTAAATAAATATGGGTACCTGGCTTCTGCCAATGTGACAGGATATTATGGTGAAGTGACGGAAAAGGCGGTTAAAGCCTTCCAGAACAACAATGGCCTGACAGCGGATGGTTCTGTTGGACAGCTTACTATGAGTAAGCTCACCGGAAGCGGCATAAAATCAGCAGGCTCTTCTGGTTCCTCAGGTGATTCAACCAAGGGAGGTACTGTGAAAGGTGGCTCCGGTGTAAGCGGTCTGCTTTCCATTGCCAGATCTAAGGTGGGACGGCCCTATGTATGGGGGGCCAAAGGATCAGAGTCCTTTGATTGTTCCGGATTTGTCTACTGGTCACTAAACCAGGCAGGAGTCAGACAAAGCTACTTAACCTCTTCTGGCTGGAGAAACGTTGGAAAATATACGAAAATCACCAGCTTTGGAAGCTTGAAGGCAGGAGATATTATTGTGGTAAGCGGTCATGTGGGAATCGTGGCTGGGGGCGGAAGTGTCATCGATGCTTCATCCAGTAACGGGAGAGTAGTAGAACGTTCATTAAGCTCTTGGTGGAAGAATAATTTTATTTGTGGCTGGCGAATATTTGGATAGGAATGGTTTAGAATAATGAGTATGAAAACACAGAAAAAAGCAATTGATATGATAACAGATGCTCCGGGAAGAGCGCTTTTGCTATTTGCTCTTCCTATGATTCTTGGAAATTTATTTCAGCAGTTTTATAATGTTGTCGACTCCGTAGTGGTAGGGCGGTATGTAGGAGAGGAAGCCCTGGCTTCGGTAGGAGCTTCCTACTCTATAACAAACGTGTTTATTGCCATTGCGTTAGGAGGCGGTATTGGAAGTTCGGTTGTAGTGTCACAGTTTTTAGGGGCAAAACAGACAGGGAACATGAAAACTGCCATATCAACCACTCTTATTAATTTTCTTTTGATTGGAGTGGTATTAGGAGGTCTGGGGCTTCTTTTTAATCATCGGATTTTAGGCTTCATGAATACGCCTGAGAATGTATTTGATGATGCCGCAGTGTACCTGGGTATTTATTTTATGGGGCTCCCGTTTTTATTCATGTATAATGTACAGGCCTCTGTATTTCAGGCCCTGGGAGATTCTAAAACCCCTCTGTACTTACTGGTCTTTTCTTCTCTTTTAAATGTAGGACTGGACCTGCTGTTTGTGACCCGGTTTTTCATGGGAGTAGCCGGTGTGGCGGTTGCGACGCTGATTGCCCAGGGGCTTTCTGCTGTTATATCATTTCTCATTCTGATCAGAAGGTTAAAGAAGTATGAGACAACGGAACGGTTCCGGCTCTATGACTGGAATATGATGCTTCATATGATGCGGGTGGCAATTCCCTCTACCCTACAGCAATCCATAGTCCATATCGGAATGCTTCTCGTACAATCGGTTGTCAATGTATATGGCTCTGCGGTCATGGCAGGTTTTGCGGCAGGGACCAGGATTGAGTCCATCTGTATTGTCCCCATGCTGGCTATGGGAAATGCCATGTCAACCTATACTGCACAGAATATAGGCGCAGGAAGGACAGACCGGGTGAAAAAGGGTTACCGCTACTGCTATGTCCTGGTCGGTGTTTTTGCTGTGTTCATCTGTATTATCATGGAAACGTGGGGAGATTGGTTCATAAGAAGTTTTCTAAATGAAGGAAGCGCAGAAACCGCTTTTAAGACGGGAATGGATTATGTCCGGTTTATTTCGTTCTTTTACGTGTTCATCGGCCTTAAAACCACCACAGACGGACTTTTGAGAGGGGCAGGAGATGTGGTGGTGTTTACTGTAGCCAATTTGGTAAATCTTGCAATCCGGGTATCAGTTGCAGCGTTACTGGCTCCCGTTATTGGCGTCCAGGCTGTTTGGTTTGCGGTTCCAATGGGCTGGACGGCCAATTATATTATCTCTTATTTGCGGTATCTCACTGGAAAGTGGGAGAAGGTACGGCTTATTTCTTAATGGGAAAGGCAACGCCCGCCTTAAATAAATCTCCATCAATGTAAAGCCTTATATTTCCGCCCTGAAGCTCGGTCAGGCTTTTGGCGATGGATATCCCAAGGCCGCTGCCTTCTGTTGTCCGGGCAACATCGCCCCGGACAAAGCGTTCGGTCAGCTCATCAGCCTTGATGTTTAAGGGAGTTTGGGAAATGTTTTTCATAGTAAAGACCGCCATATTCTCTTCTAAGGTAATATCCACGTATACCCGGCTGTTTTCCATGGCATATTTATATGCATTGTTATAAAGATTTTCAAGCACTCTCCACAGATACCGGCCATCTGCCTCAATCAGGATAGATTCGGCCGGCAGGCTGGAAACCAGATCTAGGTGGCGGAGAGCAAACCTCTCTTCAAACTCTCCATTGGTCTGATGGATGAGTTCTACAAAATCAATGCTGGTAATCTCCAGTTTTAAATTCCCAGAACTCGCTTTTGAGGCCTCCACCAGGTCTTCAGTCAAAGTCTTTAACCGCTGGGACTTTTGTTCCAGAACTTCTAAGTAGCCCTGAATCCTGGGATCTTGTATCTTCTCCCTTTTTATAAGGTCCACATAATTTATAATGGAGGTAAGGGGAGTCTTGATATCATGGGATACGTTGGTAATCAGGTCAGCCTTTAAACGCTCGCTCCGGACCTTTTCCTGTAAGGCCGTCTCAAGTCCTGTGCTGATGTGATTGATATGTTCAGCCAGCTCCCGTTCTTTCCCGTTAAATTCTTTAGCGTCAATTTTATAGGTGGTATCTCCGTTAGAGATATTTAAAAGAGCATCATTAATCTGATCGGTTTCCCAGGCATTTTTATACAGCTTATGATATACCAGGGAATCCAGGCACAAAATCAGCACCATAACTGCACCCATAAGGATTTTGGATTCCAGGCCTTTATAGGTAAAAAGAAGTAAAGCAAAGGCATTTGTCATCCCTATATTAAAGATAAGGAATAAGATATAGGAAAGTGTGATCCGGGTGGTGAACCGATGGTCCCTCACATATTGAGACAGGTTTCCAAGCCCCCGGTAGGTAAGGCTTCCGGTCCAGAGACTTCCTTCTTTATACCGTTTTAAAAGGCTTAAGGCGGCGGACAGTCCGGCCGCGTAATATATAAGGATCCGTATTGCCAATTCTCCGTAATTCCATTGTTCATCAGAGAGGAAAAGATGAATGATTTTATATGCCAGCCAGTTTGCAAGAAACAGGGCCAGAATGGTCATACCCGCAAACAAAAGTAAGCAGCTCTCTGCAGGGAGCCGGTGAATACGTTCTATGGGACCGGAGCCATGCTCCTTATTCGGTTGACTGATGAGATTTACAATGGCGTACAGGGTTGCAGCACAGCCTAAAATTCCCAGGCACAGACTGATCATTCCTACAATGAACAGCAGACGCATCCGGTCATAGGAGGCAGCAGCCTGAGTGTAAGCATCATCAAAGG
>JAEWRS010000477.1 GCA_023398855.1 Bacillota bacterium | reverse complement strand
AACCGTGACTGGTCATAGGCTACTTCCCGCCGGATGCTGCCTGCTGCCGGCTTAAAAAGTGAAAACTCCGGCCCAGCCAGTTGAACAGGCATGGACTCATCTTTTTCCATGGATCGAAGCCATTCATAAGCCACCTGGTTGGGAGCCTGGGAATCCATGTTAATGAGTAAGGGGCCTTCCTTTTCCCTTTCTTTCCATACTCCGATTAAGGAGTATTCTGTTTTTCTTCCAAGGACAGCAGCTTCCGGATGAAACTGCACCAGCACCGTGACACCTGGGATGAGGAGTTCCCGGCAGCGCCCTGTATTCTTAACGTGACAGACCACCGCCTCTTCCCCCGGACCATCTCTTGCTATCAGGACATGGGCAATAAAACGGTTGGGGCGGCTTAAAAAGGTCCCCTTCATCATGTGTTCGTATCTCAATGAAATGTCTCTCCTTTCTGTACCCATGGAGGTATCTTACCACAGAAAGATAAAGGTTGAAAGAAAAAACCATGCTTCAGCCTTTTGTTTATGAAACAACAGGATATGAAGGCATGTATGAGAATTTACTTGTCTTTGAAGTGAATACATTTGTCCGTTAGTTGGAAACTTTTTGGCCTTTTTTCTTGCACCATTGAAAAAAATGTGCTACAATGCTGGCAAGGTTTTTGATCCAGTAAATAGTAACATAATAGTACAACTTATCTGAACCTGCAGTGCTGGTGAAGATAAAAGGGGCATTTATGCCCCGTCCATCCGAATATGGAAAGTGCTCTCTGCTTTTGTTAAAATGAGCGCAGGAAAGGAATAATATACCATGGAAATATCTTATCAAAGTACCAGGGGCGGAGAGGCTGGTTTAACGGCTTCCCAGGCAATTTTAAAAGGGCTGGCAGAAGATGGCGGCCTGTTTATGCCGTGTTTTATCCCAAAGCTTGACAAATCCATGAAAGAACTGTCGGAAATGACATATCAGGAAACAGCTTATGAGGTTATGAAGCTGTACCTTACGGATTACACAAAAGAGGAGCTAAAGAATTGTATTGAACAGGCTTATGACAGCAAATTTGATACAGAAGAAATCGCACCTTTGGCCAAAGCTGACGGGTCTTATTATCTGGAATTATTTCATGGAAGCACCATTGCATTTAAGGATATGGCGCTTTCCATTCTTCCTCACCTGATGACGGTTGCTGCAAAAAAGAATCAGGTGAAAAATAAAATCGTCATCCTTACCGCAACTTCCGGAGATACGGGAAAGGCAGCGATGGCCGGCTTTGCTGATGTGGAAGGAACAGAGATCATCGTGTTCTACCCAAAGGATGGAGTGAGCCGTGTTCAGGAGCTTCAGATGGTGACCCAGAAAGGGGAAAACACTCATGTGGCAGCCATTCATGGAAATTTTGATGATGCCCAGACAGGAGTGAAGAAGATCTTCGGGGATAAGGAATTTGCCCGCAGTCTGGATGAAAAGGGCTTTCAGCTTTCCTCTGCCAACTCCATCAACATCGGAAGGCTGGTGCCTCAGGTAGTGTATTACGTGTATGCCTATGCAAAGCTTCTTGCCAATGATGAGATTTCTCAGGGAGAAGAGGTCAATGTGACCGTTCCTACCGGAAACTTCGGAAACATTCTGGCAGCCTACCTGGCAAAGCAGATGGGTGTTCCCATTAAGACCTTTATCTGTGCTTCTAATGAAAACAAGGTCCTTTACGATTTCTTCCGGACCGGAACTTATGACCGGAACCGGGATTTTATTCTCACCAGCTCTCCATCCATGGATATTCTGATTTCCAGCAACTTAGAGCGTCTGATTTACTTAAGTGCCGGATGCGATGCGGCGGTAAATGCGGCTCTCATGAAGGATCTGGGAGAAACCGGCAGCTATGAGGTAACAGACGGTATGAAGCACTTTATGGAAGATTTTAAGGGAGGCTTTGCTGGCGAAGCAGAGACAAAGTCTGCCATAAAAAAAGTGTTTGAGGATACGGGATATCTGATTGATCCCCATACCGGCGTGGCTTCCTGTGTGTACAGCCAGTACAAGGCAGAAACAAAGGATCAGGCAAAGAATATCATTGCTTCCACTGCAAGTCCCTACAAATTCTCCAGAAGTGTCCTGGAAGCAATTGAAGGGAAGCAGGAAGAACCAGATGAATTCCGGATTATCGACCACTTAGCAGAGCTATCCAAAGTTGCCGTTCCCCAGGCCGTGGAAGAAATCCGCACCGCACCGGTACGCCATAGGTCCGAATGCGATGGGGATAAGCTGAAGGAAGCCGTAGAGGGTTTTTTGGGTTAATTCATGTTCCGGTTGGCATACCGGCACCATTTTCCGTTTAAGACGCGGGTGGAGAAGAACACGGCACGCACCAGCCAGTCAATGGTCATGGCGATCCAGATTCCCATAAGACCCAGACCGAAATACAGGCTCAGGATATAGGCAAGAACGATCCTGCAGATCCACATGGAGCAAATGGACACTGTCATGGTGAAACGGACGTCATTAGCAGCCCGCAGACCGTTGGTCAGGCAAAAGGACAGGGGATGGATCAGCATGCAGCAGATACTGTGGTAAAGCATCAGCTTGACGGCCAGGGCACTGGTTTCGCCGGATAAATGGAACAGGCTGGATATTGGTTTTAAGAACGGTATGATAGTAAGGTTTAATACCAAAAGCCAGATATATGCCGTTTTTAGGAGCTTTCCCATATATTTCCGTGCCTGTTTCAGATCTCCTGCCCCAATGCACTGCCCCACCACCGTTACTAAGGCAATGCCAATGGCATTGGCCGGTATGGTTTCCAGGCTGCAGACAGTTCCTGCTACTGCGTTTGCGGCAATAGCCATGGTGCCGAAACTGGCGGTCAGACTGGACAGGAGAAGTTTTCCAAGCTGGAAAATGCTGTTTTCCAGGCCGTTTGGTATGCCGATGTAGAGGATCCTGCGCAGCATGGTCTTGTCAATCTTAAATCGGAAATCAATGGGAAAGTGGCTCTGTTTCCGGAGAAGGATCATCATGATCACTGCAGACAAGATTCTGGAAAACAGGGTGGAAAGTCCGGCACCTGCCACACCCATATGAAAGCCATAGATCAACAGGGCGTTTCCTGCAATATTGCAGATGTTGGCGGTCAGGGAGACCTGCATGGAGACTTTGGAATTACCGGAGGTCCTGAAAAGGGCTGCACTGCTGTTATAAAAGGCCAGGAAAGGATAGGAAAGGGAGGATAAGTAGAAATAGACACGTGCTTGCCCCATTACCTCCTGACCGATGTTTCCATATATGAGCCGTAGCAGCTGCTGATTAAAGATAAGAGTCACTGTCATAAGGAAAATGGAAAGCCCTCCTATTGCCAGGAACAGCTGCCCCGCAGCCCTGGCAACGTTCTTTTTGTCTTTTCTGCCAATGTACTGGGCCGCGACAACAGAACCTCCGGCTGCCATAGCTCCGAACAATCCGATCAGAAGGACGTTAATGGTGTCTACAATGGATATGCCTGATACGGCTTCCTCTCCGCAGGAGGCAACCATAATGGTATCCGCCATTCCCATAAAAACAGCCAGTATCTGTTCCACCACAAGGGGAAAGATCAACTGGCGAAGCTGCTTTCCGGAAAACAAATCTGGTTTTTTCTGGTGCGCCGGAATTTCCGTGGATTCATGGTCCAAACGGTGAAAAATGCCCTTTCTCATCATTGGTTTCATAAAAGATCTCCTATCGTATATTTGTAGCTTGTATTAATTATAAGGCAGATTTCAGATGAAAGCAAATGTAACTTTGTTATAAAAAAGACAATCTGGAAAAATTATTCTTTTCAAATAGGATAAGATGGTATATAATAAAAACGATATAAGAGAAAATTTTAAATGGAGGTTTGTGATATGTTAGTTTCAGCAAAAGAAATGCTTGAAAAGGCAAGAGACGGAAAGTATGCAGTTGGACAGTTCAACATCAACAACCTTGAGTGGACAAAAGCTGTTTTACAGACAGCCGAAGAGTTGAAATCCCCGGTTATTCTGGGTGTTTCCGAAGGTGCTGGCAAATACATGACAGGCTATAAAACCGTATCAGCTATGGTAAAGGCCATGATCGAAGAGTTGAAAATCACAGTTCCTGTAGCCCTTCATCTGGACCATGGTTCTTATAATGGCTGCTATCAGTGTATTGAAGCTGGATTTTCTTCCATTATGTTCGATGGTTCCCATTATCCCATTGCTGAGAACGTAGAAAAAACCACAGAGCTTGTGAAGGTCTGTGCTGAAAAAGGCATCTCCATTGAAGCAGAAGTTGGTTCCATCGGCGGCGAAGAAGACGGCGTTGTGGGTATGGGCGAATGCGCAGATCCTGATGAGTGCAAGCAGGTAGCGGACCTGGGCGTAACCATGCTGGCAGCAGGAATCGGCAACATTCATGGAAAGTATCCAGAGAACTGGGCTGGTTTGAGCTTTGATACTCTGGCGGCCATAAAGGATAAAGTTGGGGACATGCCTCTGGTGCTTCACGGCGGTACAGGCATTCCGGAAGACCAGATCAAGAAGGCCATCAGCCTTGGAGTTGCAAAGATCAATGTTAATACTGAGTGTCAGCTTACCTTTGCAGATGCTACCCGTAAGTACATTGAAGCAGGCAAGGATTTGGAAGGCAAGGGCTTTGATCCTCGTAAGCTGCTGGCTCCAGGTACAGAGGCAATTAAGGGCACTGTAAAAGAAAAGATGGAACTTTTTGGTTCAGTTGGAAAAGCTTAAAGAAAATTTTTTTAAAAAAGTACTTGATTTTTTGCGGAAAATGGTTTACTTTAATTGAAGAACGATGGCGTTCTCCTTGTACTGGGAGAACGCCTTTTCTGATGTATGCGCAGATTCAGATCGTGAGGAGACTAAAAGCAGTTTGACTTATCGAAATATGGGAGGATAGAAAATTTATGAGCGAAGTGATAAATGTAGCCGAGCTGTTCGGTAGGAATGTATTTAACGAATCAGTTATGAGAGAACGTTTACCAAAGTCTGTTTTCAAAAAAATAAAGAAAACCATTGAAGACGGCTCAGAGCTGGATCCATCGATTGCCGATGTGGTAGCTCATGCGATGAAGGATTGGGCAATTGAGAGAGGGGCAACCCACTATACCCATTGGTTTCAGCCACTTACCGGTATTACCGCTGAAAAGCATGATTCCTTTATTTCCTCGCCAACGGCTGAAGGAAAGGTGATTATGGAATTCTCCGGAAAGGAACTGGTAAAAGGCGAGCCAGATGCTTCTTCATTTCCGTCCGGCGGCTTAAGGGCAACCTTTGAGGCAAGAGGCTACACCGCATGGGACTGCACTTCACCGGCATTTTTAAGAGAAGACGCCATCGGAGTTACCCTTTGTATTCCCACGGCCTTCTGTTCTTATACGGGAGAAGCTCTTGACAAAAAAACACCTCTCTTAAGATCCATGGAAGCCGTTGATGAGCAGGCGCTGAGAATATTAAAATTATTCGGCAATACCACCTCTAAGAGAGTCACTCCTTCCGTAGGAGCTGAGCAGGAATATTTCCTGGTTGACCATGAGAAGTATTTACAGAGAAAAGATTTAATCTATGCCGGACGCACCTTGTTCGGTGCAATGCCTCCTAAGGGACAGGAGCTAGAGGATCATTACTTCGGTTCCATCCGTGAGAGGATCGCGGCTTATATGAAGGAAGTGAATGAAGAGCTTTGGAAGCTGGGAGTACCGGCAAAGACCCAGCATAATGAAGTTGCACCCGCCCAGCATGAGCTGGCTCCCATATATGAACAGGCAAACGTTGCAGTTGACCATAACCAGCTGGTAATGGAGTCCTTAAAAAAGGTGGCAGGCCGCCATGGATTAAACTGCCTGCTTCATGAAAAGCCCTTTGCAGGAGTCAACGGCTCTGGTAAACATAATAACTGGTCCCTGACAACTGATGATGGAATTAATTTATTAAATCCAGGAGAAACTCCCCACGAGAACATTCAGTTCCTTTTGGTACTGTCCTGTATCTTAAAGGCGGTTGACAAACATGCGGATCTGCTTCGTGAATCTGCTGCTGATGTAGGAAATGACCACAGGCTTGGAGCAAATGAAGCACCACCAGCCATTATCTCCGTGTTTATTGGAGAGCAGTTAGAGGATGTAGTGGATCAGCTTTGCAGCACAGGAGAAGCCACCCGTTCCAAGGCAGGCGGTACGTTAAAGACAGGAGTTAGAACACTTCCTGATTTGTTCAAGGATGCAACGGACAGAAACAGGACTTCTCCCTTTGCATTTACCGGCAATAAATTCGAGTTCCGCATGGTGGGTTCCGCTGATTCCATTTCTTCCCCCAATGTGGTTTTAAATACCATTGCGGCTGAAGCATTTAAAGAAGCGGCAGACATCCTTGAGAAAGCAGCTGATTTTGACACTGCAGTCCATGATATGATCAAAGAGCATCTGTGCTCCCATAGAAGAATTATTTTCAACGGCAACGGCTATGCCGATGCATGGGTGGAAGAAGCAGAAAGAAGAGGTCTTCCAAACCTGAAATCAATGGTGGAAGCGATTCCTGCCTTAACAACAGAAGCCTCCGTAAAAATGTTTGAAGAATTCAGGGTATTTACAAAGGCTGAACTGGAATCCAGGGTTGAGATTGAATATGAGGCCTACAGCAAGGTCATTAACATTGAGGCAAAGACAATGATCGATATGACCGGAAAGCAGATTATCCCGGCAGCTGTGAAATACGCCTCCCTGCTGGCTGATTCCCTTGGAAAAGTAAAGGCAGCTTGTCCTGTGGCGGATACCAGTGTTCAGGAAGAGCTTCTCATTGAAGTGAGTGCCCTTCTTTCCGACATGAAGGTGGCTCTGGCCAGTTTGATTGATGCTGCTGATCAATGTGCGGCAGTCGAAGGCAACAAGGAGCAGGCAACTGCTTACCATGATGTGGCCGTGCCAGCCATGGCAGCCCTCCGGGCACCGGCAGATCAGCTGGAGATGATGGTAGATAAAGAATTATGGCCAATGCCAAGCTATGGAGATCTGATTTTTGAAGTATAATGGCCGGCTGTAATAAAATAAAGATACTGCCCTGTCTGCGGTCATTGACCACCGGCAGGGCAGTACCTTATTATAGATCCCAGTATGTGGGCTGCATCTTTTCATATGTGCAGAACTGTTTGAATCCCATGTTTTTAAGAATCCCTTTTACTTCCTCAATGTAATTTCCCAGATGCCCTGTTTCATGAGTATCCGATCCTATGGTAAGAATGGTCCCGCCTAAATCAAGGTATTGTTCCAGAATAGCCCTGGAAGGTGTTAAGTCCTTTAAACCATATCTGAAACAGGAGGTGTTGACCTCGATTCCCTTTTTGTCGGCAATAACCTGGCGGAGTATTTTTTCTGTTAAATCCATGATTTTGCTGTCCGGGTATTCTCCGCAGTTGTCATACCGCTTGATCATATCCAGATGTCCAAGGACGGAATAATCTTTATAGGCTTTGACAACTTCGTAAATGGCTTCATAATAAGCGGTATGGAACTCCTCCTGGCTCTTTCCCTCCTGGAACTGGTAGTTCCAGAACTCCTTATCATTGATCTGATGATTACTTAATATAACAAAATCAAAGGCATTATCCTTAAAATCCTTTTGAAAAAGAGGAATTGTGTGGGTCTGTATTCCAAATTCAATCCCTGCTTTTATGGATAATATGCCCTTGTACTTTTCCTGCATTTCTTTTATTTCTTTAAAATATTTTTTGTAATCGCAATTTAAATCGGTTCTTACCCCATGATCCACATGTTCTGTAAATGCAATTTCATCAAATCCCAATTGAATTGCCCTTTGGATAATTTCTTCCATGGGACACTCAGAATCTTCGCTGTAATTAGAGTGTACATGATAGTCTGACAGCATGTCTTGTTCCTCCATCCTCATTTTGAGTATAATAGAATTTCTTTGCCTCTTTTTTGCCGTTTTATGATATAATCATAATGCACTGAGCTCCACTTATCTAACACTATTATTTTTAAATGCTATAACAATCGTATTTTGAGACCGTGAGGGAAGTTTGATGATAGACACCAATGTCATGCAGGATGCCTTTGAAATTGTGCGTTATGACCAGATGGGAATTCCCCTTTATATCCAGAGGGACAGGTTGTCGGATTATCCGGATGGGAAGGCCCTTTGCCACTGGCATGAAGACCTGGAATTTATCCTTATTTTAAAAGGTCAGATGAACTACAATGTAAATGGAAAAAGGGTCTTGCTTAAACAGGCTGACAGCCTGATGGTCAACGTCAGACAGATGCATTACGGCTATTCCTGCAGTCAGCAGGACTGCGATTTTATCTGTATTCTTTTTCATCCCCAGTTATTCACCGGAAATAAACTGCTATACCAAAAGTACATAGCTCCGGTTATTGAAAATCAAGGCATGGATTATATTTATTTTGACGGTTTAACCAGCCAGGGAAGGGAAACGGCATCACTGATCGATCAAATGTATCGTATAAAGGAGCAGGCTATTCTTGCTTACGAGCTCCAGGTAATAGGGATCATGCTCGCGTTATGGAAGGGGATTTGCGAGCAATGTGAGTCCATAACACTGGAAGCGTCCGGACAGGGTGGATCCGACATTTCGGTTCAAAAGGATATGGTATCTTATATTTACCAGCATTATACCGAAGCATTGACCTTATCTGATATTGCCGCGGCAGGAAGCGTATGCAGAAGTAAATGCTGTATTATATTTAAGCGTTACTTACAGCAGTCGCCCATTGAATTTTTAAATTCCTACAGGCTTGAGGTGAGCCGGGGGCTATTAAAGGACACTTCCGTCAGTATTACCCAGGTTGCTTTTGCATGCGGGTTTAATCATCTCAGCTACTTCTCCAAGCTATTTTTAAGAAGCTATGGCTGTACGCCCAGCGAATACAGAAACCTACACTCCTCATGAAAGAAATATAAATAATTAGGAAAAGAGAAGATTACCATGAAAACAATGTCATATATCATATCAATGTTAGAAAAAATCGTTAATATACCAAGTCCCAGCGGTTATACCAGGGAAGTCATGAAGGTGGTTGAGAAGGAGGCTGAAGCATTTGGCTGTTCTTCTGTCTATAACAGGAAAGGCGGGCTGATTATTGAAGTTCCAGGTCAGAAGCAGGAGGTTTTAGGCTTATCTGCACACGTTGACACACTAGGAGCCATGGTCCGTTCAATTACTCCCGCAGGAATGCTCACTCTAATGCCGGTAGGGGGGTATATGATGGAGACCATTGAAGGGATGTACTGTAAAATACACACCAGAACCGGAAAGACTTATACCGGGACCATCCTGACAAAGGAGCCCTCTGTGCACACGTATGACAACGCCAGGACCTTGGAGAGAAAGGTTAAAAACATGGAGGTACGCGTGGATGAGCTGGCCGAAAATGCAGATGATGTAAAGGGACTTGATATAGCACCTGGGGATTATATTAGTTTTGACCCTATGTTTGTCCATACAAAAAGCGGTTTTATCAAATCCCGTCACTTAGATGACAAGGTATCCGTTGCCATTCTTCTGGGAGTATTAAAGGATATTTGTGAGTCCGGGAACAAACCTGAAAGAACCCTAAAATTAGTGATCAGCAATTACGAGGAGGTGGGGTTTGGCGCCAGCTGGATTCCGGAAGACGTTGAGGAATTTCTTGCTGTGGATATGGGGGCCATGGGGGATGACCTGACAGGAGATGAAAGAAAGGTATCCATCTGTGCCCAGGATTCCACCGGACCTTATGACTATGAAATGACCAACCGTCTGATCGCCGTTGCCAAGGAAATGGGGCTGGATTATGCTGTAGATGTATTCCCACACTACGGCTCCGATGTGTCTGCAGCCATGAAAGGCGGACATAACATCCGTGGGGCTCTGATCGGACCTGGAGTTCACGCTTCTCATGGAACGGAGCGGACCCATGAGAAGGGGATAGAACAGACTTTGTGCCTGATAGAAGGATTTATCGGTTTTCCACTTATGGGCAGATCTTAGGTTCCATTTGTCATCCTTTATTTTTTCTTGCAAAAGAAAATCTCTTGTGCTAGTATATAGGGAAAATTTATGTACAGGGGGAGTTTGATATGGATGAGAATTATGCAGTAGCGTTTCAGCTCATTATGAATGCAGGAAATTCAAAATCGTTTTCCATGATGGCAATGGAGTCTGCCAGGAGCTTTAACTTTGAGGAAGCGGAGAAATACTTAAAAGAGGCGGAAGGGGAGATGAGGTCTGCCCATCAGTCTCAAATAGAATTAATCCAGCAGGAGGCACAGGGTAATCCTGTTGAAGTGAATATTATTCTGGTACATGCGCAGGATCATTTAACCATGGCAATGATGGCGAAGGACCAGGCAGCAGAAGTATTGAACCTATACCGGATGATCAAAGAGTTGAAGGATAAGATTGAATAATATGTGATAGAAGCCTGAATAGATGCCTATGCAGTGGTTGGCCGGATGCAGCAGAATTGACTGAAAAAGTCAGTTGTGCTGCATTTTTATTGACATAATGGCAAGAAAAATGACAATTAATAGTCAAAGTTTTTAATAATTGAATAAAAATATTATTTTGATTTTAGATTTTACTTGTATTTTTGCATAGGGTGTAGTAATATATGGGTAAACGAAGTGGTCTAGACCACAGAAGGGGGGCGTGAGATGTATCACATTTTATTAGTTTGCTGTGCAGGGATGTCTACAAGCCTGCTGGTAAAAAAAATGCAGGATGCAGCATCAGCAAAAGGCGTGGAGGCTGCCATATGGGCGGTGGGAGATGCGGAATCATTGGAAGAAGTAAAAAAGGCAGATATCATTTTGCTGGGACCTCAGGTTCGTTACCTGGAGAAAAAGATGAATGAGAGAGTGAACAATGAAAAACCAGTGCTGGTGATTGACATGATGGCTTATGGCATGATGAATGGTGCCAAGGTTCTGGATCAGGCACTGGAGAGATTAAACGGGAAGGTATGAAAAAGAAATTCCCCTTTTTATTGATTCAGGGGATAATGAAAGAGGGAGAAAGTTATGGGTGCATTTAATTCATTCATGGAAGCAAGGTTTATGCCAATCGCAGCGAAAATCGGCTCTCAGAAACATCTGGTTGCCATTCGCGACGCATTTATCGCTATTATGCCCATTACCATGGTGGGATCCATCGCAGTTTTGCTCAACGTATTTTTAAGAGATCTTCCGAATCAGGCAGGAATGACCGGATTTGTAAAGGCCATGAGTCCGATCATCAGTGTTAACGGCAATGTATATTTTGGTTCTATTGTAATCCTTGCTCTTGTATTTGTCTTTGCATTGGGCTATAACCTATCAAAAACATATGATGTAAACGCCATTGCAGGCGGAGTCATTGCATTTGCAAGCCTGGTCACCTGTATGGGACAAAGCGCTTCCTTCAGCTACGAGCTTCCGGGAGTTGCGGCGTCGGCGGCAGACCAGTTAAAGGGCATTGGACTTGATGTAGCAGCTACTGCTAAAGGCGGTGTTGCATTAAACGGAGTCAGTGGCTGGGGGTATTTAGGTTCCGCATATACCGGCTCCGGCGGCTTGTTTACTGCATTGATTATGGGGTTTATCTGTACCATGATTTACATAAAGCTCATGCGGAAGAAGATCACCATTCAGCTTCCGGATTCCGTGCCCCCGGCTGTAAACAAGGCATTTGCAGCAATCA
The DNA here is from genome assembly GCA_023398855.1 of Bacillota bacterium. Lineage (GTDB taxonomy): Bacteria > Bacillota > Clostridia > Lachnospirales > Lachnospiraceae > Lacrimispora. The sequence continues at coordinate 4,923 of JAEWRS010000477.1, read as the reverse complement.
TTCCAGGAGTAATTGCCATTTATGTGGCAGGAATCTTAACCCAGATCTGCATAACAGCAACAGGCTTCACCATAAATGAAATGGTTCTTAAATATATCCAGAGGCCGCTTCTCAGCTTATCCCAGGGCTTTTTCAGCGTGATTCTCATGGTGTTCTTAATCCAGCTGCTATGGTTTTTTGGATTACATGGACACAACGTACTTGCTCCTATTATGGACGGAATCTATTTGACAGCTTTAAACCAGAACATAGAGGCATTTACAGCCGGCCAGAGTACAGCCAACCTTCCTTACCTGTGGACCCGCGGCTCCTTTGATGCCTACTGCCAGATGGGAGGCTCCGGCATCACCTTAGGACTGATCATTGCCATCTTCCTGTTTTCTAAGAGAGAGGATCAGAGGGCCATTGCAAAGCTGTCCTGGCCAATGGGGGTATTTAATATCAACGAACCGATTACCTTTGGTATGCCTATTGTATTAAATCCGGTATACCTTATTCCCTGGCTCATCGTTCCCCCGGTATGCGCCACCATTGCATACGGAGCAACAGCCATTGGCCTGATTCCCCCTGTATTTGTTTCTGTACCATGGGTAATGCCGGCAGGTATCTATGCATTCCTTGCAACTGGCGGAAATTTTATGGCAGCAGTAGTATCGTTGTTTAATCTGTTTCTCTCCTTTGCCATCTGGACACCATTTGTTATGATGGCAAATAAAATGAAAGAGGAGTAATTGCATCATATAAGCAGGAGCTGTCAAACCAGTTCGCAGGGGTCGCCCTGACAGAACTGATTTGGCGGCTTTTCCCTGCAGAAAGAAGGTAGGTTAAGTTTTCCATGAAAAGCTGGACTATATTTTTAATTGCAATAGGCTGTCTGCTCATTACTGTGTCCCCCCAGCTTCCGGCCTCTGTCATGTATATGACGGCTGGCCTGGCATTGATACTGCTGGGGACAGTGATGCTCATAAAGAAAAAAAAGGAATAAGGAGGTATGGTATGAGAATTAAATTTCCAGAAGGATTTTACTTTGGCAGCGCTGCCAGTGCCGTACAATGCGAAGGAAGTACAAAGGATGATTGCAGAGGAAAAAATATCTGGGATCTTTGGTACGAGGAAGAGCCTTTTAAATTCCATGGAGGTATTGGCCCGGAAGTCACTTCTTCTTTTTACCAGAATTATAAAAAGGACATACAATTAATGAAGCAGACCGGTCATAATTCTTTCCGGACATCCATCAGCTGGTCCCGTCTGTTTCCCCAGGGGTTTGGGGAAATAAATGAAAAAGCCGTAGAGTTTTACCGCAGCCTGTTTCTGGAATTAAAGGAACAGGGCATTGAGCCCTTTGTGAATTTGTACCATTTTGACATGCCGGCTAAGCTTCAGGAGCTGGGAGGCTGGGAGAACAGAAGGGTGGTGGATTATTACAAGGAATATGCAGGGACCTGCTTTAGACTGTTTGGGGATTTAGTCAAGCGCTGGTTTACCTTTAATGAACCCATCGTCCATGTGGAGTGCGGATACCTCCAGTGCTTCCACTATCCATGTAAGGTAGATCCCAAAGCAGCGGCAGCCGTGGCTTATCACACGGCACTTGCCAGTGCCCTGGCAATAAGGGAATACCATTCTGTGAATAGAGATGGAAAGATCGGGATCGTCCTGAATCTGACACCGGCTTATCCAAGAAGCTCCCATCCGGAAGATGAGAAGGCAGCAAAGCTTGCGGAGCTGTTTCAGAATAAAAGCTTTCTGGATCCATCGGTAAAAGGGATCTATGACCAGGAGCTGGTGGGTCTTTTAAAAGAACACGGGATATTACCGGAAGCTGCACCAGATGATCTGGAGATCATACGTAAGAACACAGTGGATTTTTTAGGTGTGAACTATTACCATCCATTCCGGGTCTGCGCAAAGGCCAGTATCCCTAATCCGGCTGCTCCGTTTACTCCGGAATACTATTTTGACCTCTATGATATGCCCGGCAGGCAGATGAATCCTTACCGGGGCTGGGAAATCTATCCCAAAGGCTTATATGATATTGCCCTTAACATCCGTGATAATTATGGAAATATTGAATGGATGGTTACTGAAAACGGGATGGGTGTGGAGCATGAGGAACGTTTTAAGAAAGACGGTATCATAGAGGATGATTACCGCATTGAATTTTATAAGGAGCATCTGAGCTGGCTGCACAAGGGGTTGGAAGAAGGAAGTAACTGCATCGGCTATCATGTATGGACCTTTTTGGACTGCTGGTCGTGGCTCAATGCCTACAAGAACCGTTATGGGCTTGTGGAGCTGGATTTGGAAACACAGAAGCGGACTATTAAAAAATCAGGCCGCTGGTATCAGGAGCTGCTTCAAAACAATGGCTTTGAGTAGGAGTAAATAGGAGAGAAGTATGGAAGTAAGTCAGAAGCTGAATGTAGAGGCAACGGAATTTTTTCATGCACTGGCGTCCTCGGTGGCCTATGATATCAGCCAGGCCACAGGAGAAAAGGTGGATCCGGACCAGATTTATTCTGGATATTCCTATAAAAAGAGGATAAAAAATAAAATGGGGCAGGAAAGCCATGTGGATGTGGTGATTAAGCAATTTGTTTCCCCCACCTGCTATGAAGCTGACTTTTGTTCCTCCCAAGGTACGAATGTTATTTTTTATGAGATCCAAGATAGCAAAGACGGAAACATTGTGGTACACTACAGGGAGAGATTTAAGGGTGACAGTACTTCCGGTTCCTTAAATTATAAGATTGTCTCCTGGCTTTACCAAAGAAGTTCAAAAAAGAGAATTTCCAGGATGCTTTTGTCCATGGAAAGTTTTATCCGCACAAAAAAAACGGGCTGAGGCGTTACGTATCTATTCTGGAGTCGGCCTTTTGGAAGCAAAAGAGAATGAATGGGGATAAGAGGTGATTCAATGGGGGCTCCGAGATATCAGAAAATTAAACAGGACCTAATGGAAGAAATTAAGGATGTGTCTGTCAATACCCCTATTGCCTCAGAACGGGAACTGGCCGGCCGTTATAAAGCCAGTCGGATGACTGTGCGCAATGCTTTGAATGAACTGGTAGAAGAAGGAGTGCTATACAGAGATAAAAACAAAGGAACATTTGTCGCGGACCAAAGGCTGATGAAAAAAAACACATCGGCTGAAACACTGAATAAGCCTCTTGATGATACCTATGATTACAATGTGATTTATTTCAGTTCCTGTTTTTCCGACGAAGCGGTGGCTTCTTATCTGGAAATCGGACCAGGAGAACGGATGATCCGTATCGTCCGCCTGAACCGGAAAAACGGAAAACCTTTAAGCGTAGAGGAAATCTATCTGATACAAAGTCTGATCAATGACAGTGATTACAATAACTTAAATAAACTTTTGGATTTAAAAGGATACCTTGACCAAGGCTCGGTCACACAAAAATTTCTGCCCATAACTGTGCCTGTAAAATATATTAATCTGCTTCATGTTAAGCTGAATACCCCCATTATCATGGTTGAAAGCATTATTGTAAGCAAAAACGGTACTCCGGTGGTGTATATCAGGGAATTTAACAACCCATTTGAAAAGGTTATTGAGATTACTACTTAGCAGGAGCTCCTGCTCCGGAGCCATAAGGCACCGGTCCAACCGACTAATTTACTTTTCAGATAAAGCAGTGACATGATACTCTGTCTTGTGATGTTATTACAAAAAGACAAATCCACAGCATCTGAATGTATGATAGTGAAAATAAAAAGAAAGGAATGTATGATGATCTCTTTCAGGATCTATCATACAACACAGCTATGGTTCAGAAAAATACGGAATTACCCATGATATTTGACAGTTTTGCAGAAGCAAGAAAAAACGGGTTTCTCGCAATGAAGAAACTAAAGGATTCAGGAAGGGGAGTGGTGGGCCAGTTCTGCACCTATACTCCTTTGGAGATTTTTATGGCTGCGGATTTGGCGTGCGTGAGCCTATGTTCTACCAGTGACGAGACCATACCTGAGGCAGAGAAGGTGCTGCCTGCCAACCTATGTCCTCTCATCAAATCCAGCTACGGTTTTGCCATTACGGACAAATGTCCTTACATGTATTTTTCTGATCTGGTGGTGGGTGAAACCACCTGTGACGGCAAAGTGAAAATGTATGAACTTTTGGGACAGATCAAGAATGTCCACATTCTGGAGCTTCCCCACCGTCAGACGACTGCCGAAGCCAAAGCTCTTTGGCGTGGGGAAATAGTAAGGCTTATTGAGCGTGTGGAAAAGGATTTCGGGGTTACAATTACAGATGAAATGCTGAAAGAGGCTATTCGCAAGCGCAATTTGGAACGCAGGCTTTTGAAGGAAGTATATGAACTCAGTACCATGTGTCCACCTCCCATCAGCGGTTTAAGGCAGCTTCAGATTCTCTTTGGGGCTCAGTATAAATTTAACTGGCAGGAAAAAGTAGAAGAAATTCAGAATGCCATTGACAGTATCAAGGAGGCTTATCACAATGGAGAACGGCCGGTTCCGGAACATGCCCCCCGTATCTTGATTACGGGCTGTCCTATGGGAGGAGTAACGGAAAAGGTAGTAAAGGTAATTGAGGATGCAGGCGCTGTTGTGGTTGTCTTTGAAAACTGCACGGGCGCTAAGCAAATGGACCGTCAATGCCGGGAAGAGGGAGATCCCATAACCAACATAGCAGACCATTATCTGAATATTGGCTGCTCCGTCATGACACCTAATCCAAACCGGTTTGAACTTTTGGGCCGTCTGTGTGACCAGTTTAAAGTAGACGGCGTGGTGGAGATGACTCTCCAGGCCTGCCATACATATGCGGTAGAATCATATACGGTGAAAACATTCTTAAAGGAAAAGAATATTCCTTACCTGCATCTGGAGACGGATTATGGAACCTCTGATATGGGACAGCTTTCCACCCGTGCC
>JAEWRS010000321.1 GCA_023398855.1 Bacillota bacterium | reverse complement strand
GAGCAATGGAACGGATAACAGCGTGAGGACATACATAGGAACAGAAGTTACACTGGATACAGTTTTCTGGAACCCAGCCAGGAATGGTTACTGCAATACCACGCTTCTCGTATGCGGAAGAGCCGGATGGTGTGGAACCATTGACATAATTGCTGAATGCAGATACTGGCAGGGAATTACCTTCCTGCGCATTTACCTTGGACTGAATATTATTAACAAAATCAACGGCATCTTTTCTGCCTTCTGTAATAAACTTATAATCAAGGCCTTCATCTTCGCAGTTTTTCCAGCTCTCAGGAACATCAACCTTAACAACGCCCTTTGCACCTGCATCAATGGCTGCCCAGTTCTTCATAACGATTTCTTCGCCCTTACGTCCGTAGGTTGCTTTTGCAGCAGCCTTCATCAGTTCATTCGCTTTCTCTGAAGGAATGATTCCGGTCAGTTCGAAGAATGCGGACTGAAGGATGGTATTGATACGAGTCTGGCCCATACCGGTTTCAATACCGATCTTTACACCGTCAATGGTATAGAATTTGATATTGTGTTCTGCGATGAATTTTTTCACCTGTCCTGGCAGATGCTTCTCAAGACCAGCTACATCCCATGGACAGTTTAATAAGAAGACACCACCGTCAACCAGTTCCTGAACCATATTGTACTTACGGATATAAGCCGGATTGTGGCAAGCCACAAAGTTAGCCTGACGGATCAGATAAGTGGACTTAATCGGCTTGTGGCCAAAACGTAAGTGAGACATGGTAACACCGCCAGACTTCTTTGAGTCATAATCAAAGTATGCCTGAGCGTACATGTCTGTGTTATCACCAATGATCTTGATGGAGTTCTTGTTGGCACCTACGGTACCATCTGCACCAAGACCCCAGAACTTACAGTTTGAAGTTCCTTCCGGAGTTGTAACGATTGGTGTTCCTGCATCAAGGGAAAGATAGGTCACGTCATCTACAATACCGATTGTAAACGGACTCTTCTCTTTGTTGTCATAAACAGCAACGATCTGAGTCGGTGTGGTATCTTTGGAACCTAAACCGTAACGTCCGGTTAAGATCTTCACCTGATCAAATTTAGTTCCCTTAAGAGCAGCAACAATATCAAGGTATAACGGCTCACCTAAAGAACCTGGCTCTTTGGTTCTGTCTAATACAGAAATGGTTTTAACGGTATCCGGGATAGCTTCAATGAAAGCCTGGGCAGAGAAAGGACGGTATAAACGAACCTTGATTACGCCCACCTTGTTTCCGGAAGCCAGAAGATAGTCAAGAGTTTCCTCTATGGTATCGTTAACAGAACCCATAGAAATAATTACATGCTCTGCATCTGGTGCTCCGTAGTAGTTGAATAATTTATAATCTGTTCCGATCTTTGCGTTCACCTTGTCCATATATTTCTGAACAATAGCAGGCAGAGCATCGTAGTAAGGATTGCAGGCTTCTCTTGCCTGGAAGAAGATATCAGGGTTCTGAGCAGAGCCTCTTAATTCCGGATGGTTAGGGTTTAACGCATTGCGGCGGAACTCGTCAATCGCATCCATACTAACCATCTCTTTTAGGTCCTCATAATCCCAGGTTTCGATCTTCTGAATCTCATGAGATGTACGGAAACCGTCGAAGAAGTTAATAAATGGTACTTTTCCCTCTAATGCTGCCATATGAGCAACCGGAGTTAAATCCATAACTTCCTGTACGCTGGATTCGCATAACATAGCACAGCCTGTCTGACGGCAAGCATACACGTCGGAGTGGTCACCAAAGATAGATAAAGCATGGCTTGCAACTGCACGTGCGGATACATGGATAACACCTGGTAACTGCTCGCCTGCGATTTTATAAAGGTTCGGGATCATCAGTAAAAGACCCTGAGAAGCTGTATAGGTGGTGGTCAGCGCACCTGCTGCTAAGGAACCGTGTACAGCACCTGCCGCACCAGCCTCAGACTGCATCTCCGTAATCTGTACTTTCTGACCAAAGATATTGGTTCTTCCGTCTGTCGCCCATTCATCTGTTGCTTCAGCCATAGGTGAAGATGGGGTAATAGGATAGATAGCCGCTACATCAGTAAATGCGTATGACGCATGAGCTGCTGCATGGTTCCCATCCATGGTTTTCATTTTTCTTGCCATTCTTGATTTCCTCCTGCAAATATGAATAATGTATCAATTGGTTCCCTTATAGGGAAAGTGACCTGACATTATTATAACAATTATTCAACAATTTGCAAATATTAAAACAGGAAATTTAAGTATTATTTTCGAAACAATCCGATAAAAAGGGACTGGAACGAAAAATCTGTCCAGTCCTGTCTGTTTTTAATGTCTTTTTAGTTGAATGGATTAGGAGGAATCACATTCTGCCCCCCATCGCCATCTGCAGCTTCTGTGGTAGATGATGGTCCCTGTGGCTGAGCCGGTTGGGTTTCCACTGTTCCTGGTCCCTGAGCCCCGCCGGAATTTCCAGGTGTCTCGTTAATGTTAGGAGCAGTAGTCTCTGCACTTCCCTGGTTGTTTGCCTGGCTGCTCTCCACAGTGGAACCTGCCGGATCAGTAGCTGGTATAACAACTCCTGATTGGTTCCGTTTGATTGTTGCCGGTTTTCCCCGGTAGGTGCTGTTATGCAAAAACTCATCGCTAACTACAACACCATTCTTTTTTGTAACTAAGTTAGTTACCCAGCGGCTTCCCTTGGTCTCTGCCTTAACAATCTTTTCTTCTCCAAGCTGAAGAGTCTGATCTTCCTCATAAACCGGTGCAGGGGCATCTAACTCAGCAGTTTTCTTCGATGTCATGGACAAGGTAACCCCCTCTTCCAGAAGCGGGATCCCCACAATGGTGATCTTTAACTTTCTTTCAGCAAAGCTGGTCCTGATTGCTATGGCTGTGGAAGAATTATTTACAAACTTCATATCAGGACCCCCATAACTTACCATGGCATCCTCTCCCGGTGTTACATAGGAGGGCTCATAGCTGTGGGCATGCCGCTCTGTAGTGGAAAGTCCTGCAAATACAACCGCATTATACAGGGTGGAGGACACCTGACACACACCTCCGCCAGGTTCTTCGACCAATACTCCGTTTAAATATGCGCCTGCCGGACGGTACCCCTTTGCAGTGGACCGTTCCCCTGTTGCCTTATTAAAGGAAAACTCATCTCCCGGCTGAAGAATCAGGCCGTTTAAAGAATCAGAAGCCAGTTCAATATTCTTATTCCTGTCATTATTGGTTGTTGTTGTGGTTGTATAGGTTCCGATGACCTTATACATGTCCTTTGCCTGGGCTTCCGTGATCTTTGGCGCAACTTCTTTGCCTGTTGCCTGAATGGATGCCTGGAAATTTTTAGCTTTAAGCTGGGCGGTTATATCAGATACCAGCTTTTCCTGATCAATTACTATACCATTCTTCTCTCCGGAATAAACAAATTTTCCCGCATTTTTATCAAATCCTGATATGGAACCGTTTTTAGCTGCCACATCCCATTTACCAGCGATGGCTTTTACCTCTGCCCGGACATCTTCTTCCAGTCCGTCAAAATCAACGGTATAACTTTCCTTTGGCTCGCCTGAATATATCTCATCGATCAGAGCATCTACCTTTTTATCCAACAGATTCTTAAGCTCATACTGCTCCTGGTTATAGGTGACCTTCATCGCCCACTGGTACTGATTTTCAATGGCCTTTTTGGCTTCTGCCCTGGACATACCTGTAATGGTTATCCCGTCCACCTTCACTTCTTTCTTCAGTTCCGGCTCAGAAACAGTTGTGGTATTTACCTCAGCCTCTTTGGTTTTGCTGCCCCCAATTAGTTTCATGGCAGCCATGATGCAGATAAAGGCGGCAACAGCCAGAATTATCCCCAGAAGGATCTTTGTGACGCTGTACTGAGGGCCTCGCTTCCTTTTCTTCCCCCTCCTCTGCTGGTAGGGGCTGCCCGTCCTGTAGGCCTGTCCTGTTCTGCGGCCTGATTCCGATGCACTTTTACTGCTGGCCTTACGGGAAGAATTTGTTCTTCCTCCACCTCTTTGTCTGTTATCTATCTGATTCATTAATTTCACCTTTTTACATGATTTAGTAGCTTTATACTGAGTAGTATACCATACTTTGTGGGAAATGCTATTACGATTTTATGAATTTTCTTAATTATTTTTCGCGTTTTTTCTACATTTTACAGAATGAAAAAAACATGTTACTATAGTGTTACTAAACTATTTCCTTTTGGAGGTTTTTATGAAATTTGTGGATCTGCATGTTCATTCCAATGCTTCGGATGGCACCTTAACTCCCTCCGAAGTGGTGACTCTTGCTGAAGAAAAGGGCCTTGCAGCTATTGCACTGACTGATCACGATACCATTGACGGCATTTCGGAAGCACAGGCCGCTGCTTCGGGCCTTCCCATTGAAATCATTCCCGGAATTGAACTCTCCTGCGTGTACCAGGGAGAAGAAATTCATATCCTGGGGCTTTATGTTGATCCGGATGACCGGGATTTTGTCTCTGAGACGCAGGCTCTTAAGGAAATCCGGAATAAAAGAAACGAGGAAATGATTTGCCGCTTTCAAAATGCCGGTATTTCCATCACATTAGAAGAGGTAATGGCAGGAAATCCCAACACAGTCATAACTCGTGCCCACTTTGCCCGGATCCTCCTGGAAAAGGGCTATGTAAAAAACATGAACCAGGCTTTTAAACAATTTTTGGACTACAATGGCCCATATTGCCCCCGGAAAGAAAAGATCACCCCGGAACACGCCATGAAGATCCTCACAAACTGCAAGGCATCTCCTGTCCTGGCTCATCCATACCAGTATCACCTTGGAGACAAAAAGACAGAAGAACTGGTCCAAGACCTAAAGGTGCTGGGATTACAGGGGCTGGAAGTTTACCATTCTTCCAACAACCAGTATGAAAGCGGCAAGCTGAAAAAACTAGCCAGTCAATATGGCCTTTTTCCAACAGGAGGCTCAGACTTCCACGGAAGCAACAAACCGGATATCTGCTTAGGAACCGGACGGGGAGGCCTTCGGGTATCTGTTCTCCTTCTTGACGATATCAAAAGAATCCGGAAAGAAAAGGAGCTTTGATCAGCCGATTTTTCCTTCATCCATATATCCGGCAAGTTCTATGGCATAATAGGTAATGAGAATATCAGCTCCTGCCCGGTATATGCTCACAGCTGATTCGCATACCGCCTTTTCTTCCTCAATATAACCAGCTTTGGAAGCCGCTTTTATCATGGCGTATTCCCCGCTTACGCTATAGGCAGCTACAGGAAGGTCATAACGGTCCGCTACCTCTCTTATAATATCCAGATAAGAGAGAGCCGGCTTTATCATCACAATATCAGCTCCCTCCGCCACATCCAGGGCCACTTCCTTTAAAGCCTCTTTTCTGTTATGGCAATCCATCTGATAGCTCTTCCTGTCTCCAAAAACAGGAGACGATCCTGCAGCGTCCCGGAAAGGCCCATAAAATGCGGAAGCATATTTTGCAGAGTAAGCCATGACCGGCACATTCACAAACCCTTCCCTGTCCAGGGCCTGCCGCATGGAACCAATTCTGCCATCCATCATATCAGATGGGGCTACCATATGTGCTCCTGCCTTTGCGTGGGACAGGGCAATCCGGTTTAAATACTCCAGAGTCCTGTCATTATCCACATACTCTCCATCCAGGATTCCGCAGTGTCCGTGGGATGTATATTCACACATGCAAACATCTGTGATAATGTAAACAAAAGGATATTGTTCCCTGATAAAACCAATGGCCTGCTGGACAATTCCCTCTTTATCATAAGCCTGGCTTCCACAAGTATCCTTATGTGCCGGAATTCCGAATAACAGGACTTTTCCAATACCTGCTGTTGCCAGTCTGTCCATAATCAGCGGAAGCTGGTCTACGCTGTAACGGTATTGGCCCTCCATGGAAGGAATTTCTTCCACAAGGTCTTTTCCCTCTACAACAAACAGGGGATAGATCAGGGACTCTTTTGAAACTCTGGTTTCCCGTACCATCTTTCTCAAGGTATCTGATGTTCTTAATCTTCTCGGTCTGTATACTAAATCCATATCCAATCCCTCCATTTAATTCTTGTATCTGCAGTGAACCAAAGACTGCTTTCCTATTATACACCCTCTTAATGAAGATTCAAGTAGTTCTTGCAGCAATGGAAAAGATTGCTTATAATAGTATCACAATACTGCTTGTCAGGCAGAGTCTGTACTCTTGCGATGCAAGTAAGCCCGCACCCTTCATGCGCTTTTAATTTGAGGTGCGGATATACTTGATTCGGTTAAATGAATCTGAAACGAGGTAATATTTTATGGAAGAATTTTATCAGGCAATCGAAAAAGCGATCCTCAAGGCCGGTTATCAAGGCTTTGTGGATGGGGAAGAAATCTACAACGAGATATGTGACCAAATTGATGACAAGGAGCCGGGGGCGTATCTGTTCATGTCAAAAAAAACTGATGATACTTTTTTTGAGTACAAAATCCAGGTCTTTGAAGACCAGTTTAATTTAAGTGTCATTGATATTCACACCCCTGACCAGGTCTACCACGTAGAATTTGATTAAAACAGCTCCTTGGAAAGCCACAGGTCCGTGAGGGAACGTACTACATTCCCCTTGTGGCCTGTGGTTGTTTTCGCCATGGCAAGAGAATTGAGAACTGCTTCCTCCGTCGCTTCCGCCGCAGCAATAAATGCTCTTTCCAGGGAACTTTCTTTTAATATGTTTACAGACATCAGTTCTTTATCCATCCGTCCCGGTATCCGGTTTGCCGTGGTAAAGCCAATCATAATATCCCCGCTTCCATGGCCCATATAGGAGCCAGTTCTGGACAGCCCTACTCCTGCCCGCTTTAAAATCCGCTTTAGCTGACGGTCTGTAACAGGAAGATCTGTAGCCACAACAGTCATAATGGAACCTCTGTCCAATATGGAAGGCTCTGTTGTCTTGGCAATTTCCTTTCCAACAGCCATCCCCCCCACCATTAAGTTTTCCGTGCTTCCGAAATTTGACTGTACAATTACCCCAAGGGTATAGGTTTCTCCTCCTATTTGAAACACTCTGGAGGCAGAGCCAATGCCGCCCTTTAGTCCAAAGCATACGGTACCGCAGCCTGCGCCAATTGCTCCTTCTTCAAAATCCCCACAGGCGCCTGCTACAGCTGCTTTTACTTCTTCCAGACCAATCACCCTGTCACTGATTTTATTTAATACCGAATCATTGCATTCTCCCACGACTGGGTTGACGGAAGTAATCTCAAATCCATCTATTTTACACTGCTCCAGCATGATGTCCACCAGGGCATCGTGGACTTTCCCTACATTGAGTGTATTAGTAAGAGCAATTGGCGTCTCCAGTGTTCCAAGCTCCTCTACCTGGATAAGGCCCTGACTCTTTCCAAAGCCGTTATGGATATAGGCGGCTGCCACCAGCTTTCTGAGGAATGGATTGTCCTTACAAGGCAAAATGACAGTGACTCCTGTTTTATTATTTGAGTTGTTGACAGTGGCATGTCCTACCAGAACCCCCTCCACATCTGTTATTTTGTTGAGGGGGCCAGGAGCCAGCTTCCCCGTGATAATGCCATATTCCCGGATTCTCTTCATGAGTGATCCTCCTTATTTCATTTATGTTCTTATTATACATAAAAAACACCGGAATGCGTTCATTTTCTATTTTTTCCATATTGTACCAGAGAAAAAACACTGCTATAATAGAAGCGTAGGATTTGATAATCATTTCACGGACATTCCGAAAGGAGGAATTCACATGAAAATTCAAAATATCACAGATGTAGAGAAGTTTTTCAAGGTGATTGAGCAGTGCAGAGGCACGGTTGAATTGGTCTCAACAGAAGGAGACCGGATCAATCTAAAATCTAAATTAAGTCAGTATCTTTCCTTGGCTACCATTTTTTCCAACGGCAGCATGATCAATGAACTGGAACTGGTTGCCCATGATCCGGAAGATGTGGAGCGGCTCATCAAATATATGTATCAGGGTGAATAAAAAAGGGGGATTCCGCAGAATCCCTCTTTTTTTATACACTTATCCTTTTCCGCCTTTAAGCGGCGTCTTCATTTCCAGCCTCCTGTTTACGGTCTCCCTGAGTATGGCGTACACAACAGAGCAGAGAGGGATGAACACCAGCATTCCCACAATTCCCATGGCACTGCCACCGATGGTAACCGCCACCAGGACCCAGATGGAGGGAAGCCCCACAGAACCGCCCACCACATGGGGATAGATTAAGTTTCCTTCCACCTGCTGAAGAACAAAAAATATGATCAGGAAGATAACTGCATCAAGAGGCTTTACCATCAGCATGAGGAAGGCTCCAATGGCACATCCGATAAATGCTCCAAACATGGGTATGAGGGCTGTAAATGCGATCAGGACACCGATGAGAAGGCCATAAGGAAGACGGAAAACAGACAGGGTCAAAAAGAACATGCTTCCAAGGATGACCGCCTCCAGGCACTGTCCGGTAAGGAAATTGGAAAAGGTCTCTGAGACCAGCCTTAAAAGCTCAAGTGTCCGCTCTACTACTTCTTCCGGGAGAAAAGCCTTCATCAGTTTATTTAACTGACGCGATAAAATCTCTTTCTGAAGAAGAATATAAATAGAAAAGACCAGCGCAATAACAAAGGTGGCCACTCCGTTTATAATGGACATGGCAGCTGAAACCGTAGAGGAAAGCACTGATCCCGCTCCAGAGGATAAAAACCCTGCCACCTTTTCTAAAAAGGATTTCCAGTCAATCTGAATGCTGTTAATATAATCAGTGATCTCAGGATTCTGTGCAAAAAGCCTTTCAGCCTCTTCCTTCAGTCCAGTAAGAAAAGCCGGAATGCTGTTTTGCAGGCTGAGTATTGTCTCAAAAAGCTGAGGCATCACCACAAAAGTAACAAGCAGCAAAAGCCCTATTACAAATACCAGCGTAAGGCAGAGGCTTAAGGGCCTGCGAAACCGGCTCCCTTCCTTTACCGGAAGTATTTTTTCAATCCTGCGCATAGGTACGTTAAGGACAAAAGCCAGGACTCCTCCCAAAAGAAAGGGTGAGACAAAGCCTATAAGCCTCATGGCAAAGGCAAACAAGCTTCTGTAATTCCATCCTGCCACCACCACAATTACGGCGAATACGATGAGTCCCCGGATTTTTTTAATTGTATTTTCATTGAATTCCATTATTATCTCCTTTTATCACTTATCCAAAAAAGCTTTTTTGATCTCTTCCTCTAAAGCCTGAAAGGTTCCCTGAGCCAGCAGGGCGCTGCCACCTCCCCGACCGTTTAATCTTCCATTTAATGTCTTGCTCCATGTCCTCATGTCCTTTTGGCTGCTACCAAGGGCATACTGAAAGGTTCCATCCATTCCGGAACATACCATGACAACGCTTCCTTTCTTCCCTTCATACAGCATGGTGCAGAAATGTCTCAGCTGCACCGGCGACAAATCACAGTCAAATACCAGGAGAGGTTCGTCTGATTGAGGATAATCTCCGGCCTTTCTTTCAAGAAGCTCTTTGGAAAGCCGGTTGAGCTTTCCTTCCTTATTAAAGCCATCTTCTTTCAGTCTGTCAACCGCCTTAAGAATGTCATTGGGTTTCGCAGACAGCAGGACGGAGATGCCTGTCACTGCCTTCTGTTTTTTGTGGTAATCCTCAAACGCCATCCGGCCGCATAACATAGTCACCCTGACACCGCCTTTATAATGAATCATTCCTGTGACCTTCAAGATACCGATTTCTCCCGAAGTCATCACATGAGTACCGCAGCAGGCGCACACATCGCCTCCCGGAAACTCGATCAACCGTACTTGTCCGGTTAATTCCTTTTTACTCCTGTAATCTATATTGGAAAGCTCCTCCTTTGACGGATAGGATTCCAACACCGGGATATCCCGCCATATGAGTTCATTCACTTCCCTCTCTGCCACTTCTATCTGGTCCTGAGTCATTGGACCGCTAAAATCTACAGTCACCTCATCCCTTCCCATATGAAACCCTATATTATTAAGACCATAATGCTTATGTACAACTCCCGACAGCAAATGTTCTCCGGAATGGTTTTGCATGAAGCAGAATCTTCTCTCCCAATCTATGGCCCCGGTCACCCTGCTTCCCACTTTCAAAGGTCTATCTGTAACATGGACAATGCCTTCCGGTTTTTCCCTTACATCAAAAACTGCTGCTCCTCCCAGGCTGCCTGTATCAGCTGGCTGGCCGCCTCCTTCAGGATAAAAGGCTGTCCGGTCTAAGAGCACCTGAAATAACCCCTCTTTTCCCGGACTGCAATCCAGCACCTCTCCTTCAAAATTTTTTACATAGGGTCTGCTATAGTATAATTTTTCCATTTTTCGCTCCTCATTTCTCTGCTGTTCTAATTATACACAACAATTGGATAAGTTCAATCACATCAAATCTAAAAATTTTGAAAAAAATATGGAAACAG
Organism: Bacillota bacterium; assembly: GCA_023398855.1. Taxonomy (GTDB): domain Bacteria; phylum Bacillota; class Clostridia; order Lachnospirales; family Lachnospiraceae; genus Lacrimispora. The sequence continues at coordinate 353 of JAEWRS010000321.1, read as the reverse complement.
TGGCAAGCTGGCCTTCATACACTTACAGTGTAAACAAATTATTTGGAGGAACCAATATGAGTGATCTGGCAGCAACTAACTGTGGATGCGGATGCGATTGCAACAACGGAGGATGCAACAACGGTGGTTTCAATCTGATTTGGCTGATCCTTATTCTGTGCTTCTGTGGCGGCGGCAACAGCGGTTGCGGTAACAACAGTTGCGGCGGTTGCGGCGGTTGCGGAAATGATGGCGGCAGTTGGATTTGGATCATCATTCTTCTGTTCTGCTGTGGCGGCAGTGGTGGCGGAAATAATTTCTTCTGCTAACCGAAACATAAAACAGGGCCCGATCTTTTTAGATCGGGCCCTGTT
>JAEWRS010000283.1 GCA_023398855.1 Bacillota bacterium | reverse complement strand
CATCATAGTACCGTTCATGTAAATGTTTTCAATTCCAGTATAATCCATATTAAAGCCGGCTCCCAACTCCAAAAGAGCGGAAATCACCCCGTTAACCTCCAAGGTACCAGAGGTTGGTGTCAAAACTCCGGTTATGATTTTTAAAATGGTGGATTTCCCTGATCCATTGGTTCCGATTATCCCTACGGTCTTTCCTTTTTCCACTCCAAAAGAAATGCCGTTTAAAGCGTAGAAATCACGGTGGTAATTTTTATGGGTCACACTTAAAGCCTCTTTTAACCGGTCAACAGGCTTGTCGTATAATTTATAAATTTTTGTTACATTATTAACAGAAATAGCTTTATTGTTCGCTTCTACGGACATTGAATCCTCCATGTTACATAAAATTATCCCACAGCTCCGCAGTGCAGCTTACGAAGCTTCAGTTTCGCCGCTCACGGACATTGGTGCAGATCACAGCACATCAGAAAAATGCGGGCGCAGCCTTTTAAATACTTTCAGGCCTATTAGCATCAGAACAATGGTCACTGTCCAGAAATACAATCCAAGAGTCGGCCGCTCTGTCAGCCAGCTTCCGGTCAGCATGCTGTCCCGGTATCCGGCTACAATATAGTAGAAAGGATTTAGCTTAAGCAAAACCGGCAGCCAGGCTGGTATGGATTTAAACATTTCCGGTGCCCACATGATGGGTACCATCCACATTCCAAACTGCAGGCAAATACCTATGATCTGTGCCATATCCTTAAAAAACACGTTAATGGCACTGGTAAAATAGGCAATGGCAAGAGACAGCATGGAGCTTGCAAAGGTGTAGTACAAAATCTGGATCCAGCTAGCCTTTGGAAAATAGCCATAGCAGAAAAAAACCAGGATCATGATGATTGCAAAAATCCCATGTACCATGAAACAGGAAATCAGCTTGATCACAGGTAGAATTTCCACCCGGAACACCACTTTTTTCACCAGATAATTATATTCCTGCAAACAGCCTGTCCCTAAGTTCAGCACCTCGCTGAAATAAAACCATGGTACAATGCCTGGTATCAGCCAAAGCACATAGGGATAATCCGGGACAGGGGGTATGCTTTTAAACCCCATCTGAAATACGAAAAAATATACCAGTACTGTTGCCATTGGCTGCATAAACATCCAGGCCACTCCGAAATAGGAGCCTACAAACCGTTTTTTAAAATCCGCTTTTGACAGATCCAGGATGAGTTTTCTCTTTGTAATAATTTCTTTTATTAAGGAAACCAGATATTCCATGGTTTTCTCCTCTCACTAGAATTTGAAGGTATCCCGGATTCCGCCCCACTTCTGATCCTTCTCAGAAATTATCAGCTCCATGCCTTCCTCTACCGGCCAGTCAATTCCAATCACCGGGTCACTCCATAAAAGCCCGCCTTCATCGCCTGGATGATAAAAATCAGTACATTTGTATGCGAATTCCGCTTCATCGGATAAAACCAGGAATCCATGGGCAAATCCCTCAGGAATATAAAACTGCTTTTTGTTTTCTGCAGTCAACTCCACGCCAAACCATTTTCCATAAGTATCGGAAGCGGAGCGCAGGTCAACCGCTACATCAAACACGCGTCCTCTCACTACCCGCACCAGCTTTCCCTGTGGGAACTGCTTCTGGAAATGAAGGCCGCGCAGTACGCCTTTCACGGACATGGACTGGTTGTCCTGAACGAAAACCATATCAAGCCCTGCCTCCTGAAAGTCATTCTGGTTATAGGTTTCCATGAAATATCCTCTGGAATCGGGAAATACCGAAGGCTCAATGACAAAAAGTCCTTTGATTCCACATGTTGTTACTTTTATCTTTCCCATATTTTATGCTCCTTTACCTATCAAAACATTCTTTTACTTGTAGCATTCTACCACAAGTTGGGCAAAATTTCTATATATAGGGGGATTTTAATTTAAATAAGCGGATCTTTCATGGGCAAATCACAAATATAGAAATTACGGAAATTGTCTTTTATTGCAGATAAAAAATGCTGTTTCTCATACACTGGGTATAAGAAAACAGCATGAAAGATTATTACCGGAAAATATAAACCTTCTCCAATTTATTGTTTTACAATAAACGACTTTCTTTTACTCACTACGTCAAATATAACTGCAGCCATAAGAACCGCTCCCTTTACTACCTTCTGTAAGTTCTGGTCCACTCCCATAATGCTCATTCCCAGATTCAAAACACCCATAAGAGTTGCACCTACAATAACCCCAGGCACAGTTCCAGTACCGCCGTATGCGGAAGCACCTCCAATGAAGCAGGCACCGATTGCATCCATTTCATAGCTGTTTCCTGCAGTAGGATTAGCTGAATTCAACCGGGCAACCGTCACCATACCTGCCACTGCTGCCAGCAGCCCCATATTAAGATAAGCAAGAAAATATACTTTATTCGTATCAATTCCCGACAGCCTGGTAGCCTTTTCATTTCCTCCAACAGCGTAAAAATACCGTCCCGTAGTAGTTTTGGATGAAATATAACTATAGATCCCTATGATGGCTGCCACCCAGATCAGGGCATTGGGAATCCCTTTATATCTGGCCAGCTTATACATAAAGAACAAAACCACAGCGCTGATGAGAGCCATCTTGACCGCCATACCTCCAAAAGGCTCCACCCGGTATCCTTTTTGAAGCTTTCTTCTCCTGTTTAAGAATTCCAGAACTACAAAAACAAGACAGGCAATGATGCCTGCTAAAAAGCAGGTCAGGTTAAAGCCCTGGATACCAAAGATATCCGGAACATAGGTGTTAAACAGCCTTAAAAACGGTTCCGGTATGGGAGATAACGTCATGCCCTGCAAAACCACATTGGATAATCCCCTGAACATGAGCATTCCTGCCAGGGTCACAATAAAGGGAGGAATGCGTACGTATGCGATCCAGAAGCCTTGCCATGCCCCCACCAGAATCCCCATTATCAGCATTGCAAGCAAGGACAGATAAGGATTGATTCCCATTGTGATCATCATACTGCCGCCTATGGCTCCCACAAAACAAACCACAGAGCCCACGGATAAATCAATGTTTCCTCCTGTGAGGATGCAAAAAAGCATGCCAGTGGCCAGGATAAATACATAGGCATTCTGGGCTATCAGATTGTTCACATTTTGGGGCAGAAGCATCTTTCCTCCGGTATTGACCGTGAAAAGCATGACCACAACAGCCAGAACGATTACCATCGTATATTTTTTTAATCCCTCAGATAATTTCATCTTATTCTCCATCTTCTACACACCTTTCTTCTAACTTTTCCCATGTTGCCTCTAATCTGTTCCTGGTTCAGGGCATAAAGGGATACCCTCAGGGTGTTTATCTGATTTTAAGATGCAGGCCATGATCTTCTCCTGTGTTGCCTCAGCCGCACTGACTTCTCCAACCATCCGGCCTTCATTCATGATATATATGCGGTCAGACATTCCAAGCACCTCCGGAAGCTCCGAGGATATCATGATGACTGATTTGCCCTCCGAGGCCAGGCGGTTGATGATGCAGTATATCTCGTATTTTGCGCCTACATCGATTCCCCTGGTCGGTTCATCTAAAATCAGGATATCCGGTTCGGCAAACATCCATTTTGACAGCAGAACCTTCTGCTGGTTTCCGCCGCTTAAATTGCCCACATTCTGTTCTACCGTGGGACATTTGGTTTTCAGCTTATCCCGGTAATCCTCTGCTACTTCAAATTCCTTATCCTTATCAATAATGGTATGGTGACTGACTGCCTGCATATTGGCAATGGTCGTGTTGACTTTGATAGGAGTCCCCAGAATCAGGCCATTGCCCTTCCTGTCCTCGGTAACATAAGCCAGCTTATGGCGTATGGCATCCCGGACAGAATTCAGTGCTGTCTCTTTTCCGTGGATCCGGATGGTTCCGGAGATATTGACTCCATAGCTTTTTCCAAAAATACTCATGGCAAGTTCGGTTCTACCGGCTCCCATCAGACCGCAGATTCCCACCACCTCTCCTTTTCTGACATAAAAGGAGACATTGCTTACCACCTTCCGGTCAGAATACAGGGGATGACATGCATTCCAGTTCTCCACCTCCATGGCTTTTTCACCAATTTCCACATCACATCGACTGGGGAACCGGTCCACCAGCTCCCGTCCCACCATACCTTTGATGATCCGGTCCTCTGTAATGGCATCCTTTTTCCTGTCCAGAGTTTCTATGGTCGAGCCGTCGCGGAGGATTGTAATCTTATCCGCCACATAGGCAATTTCATTCAGTTTATGAGAAATAATAATAGAAGTTAATCCCTCTGACTTTAATTTCAGCAAAAGCTCCAGAAGTGATTTGGAATCATCTTCATTTAATGATGCGGTAGGCTCATCCAGGATCAAAAGCCTGGCTTGTTTTGCAAGTGCTTTTGCAATTTCCACCAGCTGCTGCTTG